>NZ_QXCO01000022.1:0-89732 GCF_003458115.1 Bacillus sp. ISO11
TTCTGTATATTTTTGAAATGATTGTCCTTTTCTTGCCATAAAAAAATCCCCTCCAGATAAAACAGTATTGAGTCCATCATATCAGATGGACTCTTTTTTTACTGTCTACCTATAGGGGATAATACCAATCTCCCGTCTTTTTTTATGTGGATGTTGATGAGTGTAATAAACGATTATATGCTTTATAGGCTGTAGTGACTGCAAGGAATGAACCGATTAAAAATAATACTGAGCCGCCAAATGTAAATATCCGGCCAATATACGTCTCTCTAGCTTCTTCTATTTTTTGTTGTAATTGCGTATTCATATTGATCACCCCGTAAACTATAGGCATTTAGTTATAGTCTATGTAGAATGCCTATATTGTGTGAAGTGTAAATAAAAAACCTCGGTAGGCACCGAGGTTTTTTATAATCCGATATAAGGAGATGGGTCAACTGCGTTTGTCTTGCCGACATTCCATTCTCCAAGATGAAGTTCGAAGTGTAAATGTTGTCCGTATGATTGGCCCGTGTTCCCCATAAATCCAAGCTGATCGCCTTGTTTTACAGTTTGTCTATTCGATACAGAACGGCTATTCATATGAGCATATACTGTCGTATATGTTTTTCCGTTTATACGGTGAGATAAATACACTACGTTTCCGTAACTAGATGATAATTCTGAACGAATAACAACGCCATCTGCAGCGGCGATAATTGGAACCGTTCCCGAAGCAGCGATGTCAATTCCTTTATGGTTATCTAAAGAACGTACACCAAATCCGGAAGTTTTTGATCCAGCTGCTGGTTTGATAAAGCCACCGATGTTTGTATCATGTGGTGTTGGGGCCGCTTGAGTTGCTTGAGCAGATTTAGTAGCTTGTTGTTTGCGAGCCTCTTCTGCCTGGCGAGCTTCTTCCGCTTTACGAGCTTCTTCGGCCCGTTTTTCTTCTTCAATTGCTTTTTGCACAGCTTGACGTTGATTTTCTAAAATGCCTTTGGATTCTTCTAATCCTTCAATCTCTGAATCTACTTTTGCTACTTTCGTATGTAGATCGTTAATAAGAGTTTGTTGCTGTTGTTGGTTATTTTGTAATTCTTGCTGTTTTTGTTCTAGTTTTTGCTCAGATTCTTTCAGTTGTTGTTCTTTTTTCTCAACAGCCTCTTTTTCTGTAGTTACAGCATTTTGATCAGATGTTTGTTTTTTTACAATATCTGTATCGTTGTTTAATATTAAACTTACGGAGTACATATTATCAACAAGATCGGCAATATTTGAAGAATTTGTTAGTACCTCTGTAATGATATTTGTACGAGGTTTTTCTTGCATAGATTGTAATCGTTGTTTAATAACTTCCTGACGTGTATCTATGTTTGTTTGTAATTGTTCTATATGTTTCTTTTTGTCAGCAATTACTTGTTGAGTTTTGCTAATTTCTTTTTTTGTATCGTTTAATTCAGCTTCGTTTTTATTAATAGAAGTAGTTAATTCATCAATTTTCTTCTGTAATTCTTGAATTTCTTTTTCTATTTGTTCTTTCTCGACTGATTTATTTTGTAAGTCACTTTGTTTGCCTTCTAATTCAGATTGAATGTTAGATAATTTATCTTGATTTGTTTCAGCGTATACGGGTGAAAGTAACGGGGAAGCAAAAATCGTTCCTGCTGCTAAAACACTAAACGCTGCAAATTTCTTTTTCATAGTTGTCTGACTCCTTTCTCTATGAATGTTATATATCATAAGAAGAAGAGTGTCTATCGTTGTAATCATAATGTAAAGAAAACTTTATAAAATTGCTAAGTTTTGTCGGAATTTATCATTTTTCAACTGTAATTGTCATAGTACATACATTTTATTCATATGTGTAACAAAGGTATATTTTGGAATTAATCTGTAAAATGAAGAAGGAAAGTAATCGTTTTTATGAGGTGAAATATTACTTGGAAAGCTAATAAAACACTAGTGAGGAATCGTTCTCATGTTAGGTTTTCTGACATAGGTCTGCTTTTTGTCAAGAAAATTATTTGTGTTCGGGCAAAGTTATTTTGTTGTCAGATTTAAATTTTTGATTTATGATTTTTAACAGGGACAAAATGTAGTGAATTGTCGAATAATATGTAATACTCTTAATTTCTTAGTTTTATAGAGATAGAATGAGAGATAGAGTGACACATCGAAGAGGGGGTTACAACAAATATGAAAAGAATAGGACTTGCATGGCAAATATTAATAGGGCTTGCGCTTGGTATTGCGGTTGGGGCGATTTTCTTTGATAATCCAGCTGTTGTGAAGTACTTACAACCAATTGGTGATATTTTCATCCGATTAATTAAAATGATCGTTGTACCGATTGTTGTAGCAAGTATTGTTGTTGGGGTTGCTGGTGTTGGCGATGTTAAAAAACTAGGTCGACTAGGCGGAAAAACAATTCTTTACTTTGAAATTATTACAACAATTGCAATTATTGTTGGTCTATTAATAGCGAATATTTTCCAACCAGGAAAAGGCGTAAATATGGAGCAGTTAACAAAGACAGATATTTCGAAATATACACATACGACAGAGCAAGTACAAAGTCATTCATTTGCAGATACGTTTGTAAATATTGTTCCAACGAACATTATGAAGTCATTGGCTGACGGAGATATGCTTGCTATTATCTTCTTCTCTGTACTATTTGGTTTAGGTGTAGCAGCAATTGGTGAAAGAGGAAGACCGGTTCTTCAATTTTTCCAAGGTGTAGCTGACGCAATGTTTTACGTAACAAACCAAGTTATGAAATTTGCACCATTTGGTGTGTTTGCACTAATTGGTGTTACAGTTTCTACATTTGGTCTTGCTTCATTAATTCCATTAGGGAAATTACTAATTGTCGTATATGGGGCAATGATCTTCTTCGTCGTAGTTGTCTTAGGACTTACAGCGAAAATATTTGGAATCAACATTTTCCAATTCTTTAAGATTTTAAAAGACGAGCTGATCTTAGCGTATTCTACAGCAAGCTCAGAAACAGTTTTACCAAAAATCATGGAGAAAATGGAGAAATTCGGTTGTCCGAAAGCAATTACATCTTTCGTTATTCCGACAGGTTATTCATTTAACTTAGATGGATCAACTTTATATCAAGCAATTGCGGCTATTTTCTTAGCGCAAATGTACGGTATTGATTTATCTATTACACAACAAATTACATTATTGCTTGTATTAATGGTTACATCAAAAGGTATCGCAGGTGTACCGGGCGTATCATTCGTTGTATTATTAGCGACACTTGGTACAGTAGGAATTCCACCTGAAGGCTTAGCGTTCATTGCTGGTATTGACCGTATTTTAGATATGGCTCGTACAGCAGTTAACGTTGTAGGAAACTCTTTAGCAGCTGTAGTTATGTCTAAGTGGGAAGGTCAATATGACGCTGAAAAAGGACAAGCTTATTTAAAAGAGATTTCTGAAAAGGGTCAAGCGGCTTAATTATAATATGAACAAGCTCTCACATAATATGTGGGAGCTTTTCTGTATATAGAAGAGGAGCAGACATAATGAAACGAAAATATGGTGACGGTTCTTCGTGGAAGAGACTAATAGAAAAGAGTTATACGGTTAAGCAAGTGGAAGAGGGAATGCTCGGAATACTGGATATAAAAAAGGTGAGAGAGCCTAGTTGTAAAGAATATGATGGTGAAGAACTTTGTATTGCAGCGGATCAGTATACGTGGATTCAATATTTCATAGACGGGAAAAACTTTGCGATTACCGCTATGTTAGATGATCAGAAAAAATTAGTGCAATATTATATAGATGTGGCGAAAGAATATAAAATAGACGATCGTGGTTTACCGTATTTTGATGATTTATATATAGATGTAGTATTATTACCTAGCGGTAAGGTGTATGTATTAGATGAAGAGGAGCTAGAGTATGCTTATAAAAGTGGCGATGTCACGAAGGAAGAGTATGAGTTAGCTTGGTATACTACGAAATGGATATTAGCAACAATAAAAAATAGTAAATTTTATTGGATTTCAATATTGAAAGAAGAAATAGAAAAGTTGAAATGATTGTTGTATTCAAATTTTTGTATAATTACCAAAAAAATCTATACAAAAAATAATTGACTTTTGTTTTGTAAGCGAGTAAAGTTAGGGAAGAAATTATTATTAAAAAATAAATATGAAACCTTCTTATAAAGAGAGGCGGAGGGACTGGCCCTACGATGCCTCGGCAGCGGACTCGATTTCAGAGTGCTGTGCCAAATCCAGCAAGCGTGTGCTTGAAAGATGAGAAGAGTGTTTCTTATAGATGTATAAGACCTCTTCTCATCGGAAGAGGTCTTTTGTTATTGATTAGAAAAAGGTTGAAACTAGGGAGAGATGGTACTTTGAAAGAAACGAGAGAAAATGGTTTAGCTTTATTACCACTTGGGATATTTTTGGCGCTATTTATTGGTTCTGGAATTATTACAGGTGATTTCTATAAATTGCCGATACTTGTAGCGATTTCAATTGCTGTAGGAGTCGCTTTAGTGATGAATCGTAAAGAAAGTTTTAATGTGAAAGTAGAGCGGTTCGCTAAAGGTGCAGGAAATCCGGATATTATGATTATGGTATTAATTTTTGTGCTTGCAGGTGCATTTTCTGAAACTGCTAAAGGAATGGGCGGAGTAGACTCAACTGTTAATTTAGCGTTAACTATTTTACCGCCAGGATTTATCGTAGCTGGAATCTTTGTTATTGGTGCATTTATTTCATTAGCGATGGGAACTTCAATGGGAACAATTGCAGCATTAGCGCCGATTGCTGTAGGTATTAGTGGTCAAACTGATATCTCAATTGCGCTTGCAATGGCTACTGTTGTTGGCGGAGCGATGTTTGGTGATAATTTATCATTTATTTCAGATACAACAATTGCAGCTGTTCGTTCACAAGGAACAGAAATGAAAGATAAGTTTAAAACGAACTTTTTAATTGTGTTACCAGCGGCTATTATTACAATTGTACTATTAGTAATAGTTACTTCAGGAAGTGACACGCACATTAAAGCACATAACTTTGATTGGATAAAGATTTTACCGTACGCAGGAGTACTTATTACAGCGCTACTTGGCTGGAATGTACTTATTGTATTAACTGGTGGAACTGTACTATCTGGTGTTATCGGTCTTATAGATGGAAGTTACACGTTAGAAAGTTTCTTTAAAAGTGTAACGACTGGAATGGGCGGTATGATGGAGTTAGTATTACTTGCTATATTAATTGGCGGTATGGTTGAATTAATCCAATATAATGGTGGTATTCAATATTTAATGAATGTATTAACACGTAATATTCGTTCGAAAAAAGGAGCGGAATTTGGTATTGCTGGTTTAGTGAGTATGACGAATATGTGTACAGCGAATAATACGATTTCAATTATCTTTACAGGCCCCCTTGCAAAAAATATTGCAGATCAATATGAAATAGACCCTCGTAAATCAGCGAGTGTATTAGATCTTTTCTCATGTTGTGTGCAAGGATTAATTCCGTACGGTGCCCAAATGTTAACGGCAGCAGGATTTGCAGCGTTATCTCCGGTTGAATTGTTGCCATATGCATTTTATCCAATGTTAGTTGGAGTATGTGGGATTGTTTCTATTTTAATTGGGTTTCCAAGGTTTTCGAAAGTAGCTGAGAAAAAAGAGTATCATAAAACAGCTTAATTTAATATGAATGTTAGTAATTAAAAAACGTGCAGAGAATAGATTCTGCACGTTTTTTTGCGTAAAGGGCTGAATATGACTCGGTCTTAAGTCTGAGTTAAAAACGGTTCTTAAGCTCGTTATGGGAAGATGAAAAATTAGTTAAGATAAGAGTATCAAATCGAAGGGAGGCAAGCACAAGATGAAACAATTTCTAGCGTTTATCGCAGCCGGTATTTTGGCTTTAATTGCTCTTGGTAGTCTTGCTGGTATTGTAGGATTCGCAATCGGAGCAGGAGTTGTATATTGGAGCTATAAATCATTTGTGCGAGCTAAATCATTTTTTGGAAAGTTAACTTGGGGTATTGTTGGTTTAATCGGTTTATCCATTGCACTTTCTCATTCGCCAGCATTAATCGGTATCGCTGCTTTAGTGGTTTTATACTACGGATACCGTGAGTGGAAAAAAGAAAAAGATGTAGTTGTTGAATCTGCTCCAGAAAGTTCTAAATCATATAGCAACTTTGAAGATGAGTGGAACAAATTAATGAAAAACTAAAACAATAAATCAAATTATAATTAAAGTAGAAGAGAGGAAGATTTATAATGAAACAATCTTTATTCGGACGTGTACGCGATGCAATTTTAGCTGATTTTCATAACGTGTTAGATGAGAAGGAAAGAAAAAATCCAATTGCGATGTTAAACCAATATTTACGTGATAGTGAGCGTGAAATAACAAAAATTGAGAAGTTAATTGAGCGTCATAAAACATTAAAATCTAACTTTGCTCGTGAGCTTGAGCAAGCACGTTATTTCGTTAATAAAAGATCAAAGCAAGCTATCATTGCTCAAGAAGCAGGTGAATTACAATTGCACGAACGTGCGTTAGAAGAGGTAGCTTATTATGAAGGGCAAGTAACTCGATTAGAAGAAATGTATGCAGGTGTTGTAGAGCAAATTGATGAGTTAGAGCGTCGTCTTTCTGAAATGAAAAATAAATTAAAAGAAATGCACGCAAAGCGCATGGAACTAATGGCACGTGAAAATATGGCACATGCAAATCGTCGTATGAATACTGCGATGCATAAAATGGATGAAAATAATCCGTTCTTACGATTTGAAGAGATTGAAGATCATATTCGTGACTTAGAAACTCGTATGAATGAAGAGCATGAGCGTGACACGTTTGATATGAAAATTGCAAAACTTGAGCGTGAAATGAAAGAAAAGAATGATGTATCGTTAACGAAAGAGTTAACAAAATAATAGTGGTATATTATAAAACAGGCTTATGATATAGTGATAGGAGAAAAGGTGTTGGAAAGCAATGCCTTTTCTTCTATGTATATGTGACAAGAAGGGGGGGAGCTGAAATGAAGAAACATTTTTCAAAGACACAATTAATGGGGATGCTCCTCATCATATTTGGATTCGGTCTTTTTCTTGATATGATACTTGGACATTTTGAACCAGGTGGTCTCATTTTTGCATTTATTATGCTTATGTTTGGAAGGCATTATCGTAAAAAGAATCGTCATGTACGGGGAAATGTATTTTTATTTGTTGGTGGTATCGTATTTTTATTCTTCTTATTTTCATCAGCAGCATTTGTTCTTGTCGTATTTGCTTGTTTAGCTTTAATAGGTTATCAACTGATTCAACAAGGACATCAGCAAAAAGCAATGAAGGTTGAAATTAAAGAAAAAGGGATTATAGACGAAGAGAAGCAAATATATCGTACAGAACCATATTTAAAAAATATGTTTGTAGGCAATGTACGAATGATGGATCATATTTATGAACTTGAGGATATTAATGTTCAATATGGTGCCTGTGATGTGGAAATAGATTTAACGACTGCTATGATTCCAGAAGGAGAAACGGTAATTGTTATTCGAGGTGTCGTTGGTAATATTCGTTTATATGTGCCATATGATATTGAACTTTCTTTAAATCATTCTGTTATTGTCGGACGTGTGCTCTTGCCAGGTCATGAAGAGACAGGGTTTAACCGCAATGTTATATTTAGAACAGAGCAGTATAAAGAGGCTCCTCGTCGTATTAAAATTATTTCTTCGCTTGTCGTAGGCGACACGGAAGTGAGGAAAGTATAATGAAGAAACAAAAAAATATTTCGTGGATGTATATTCGTTATTCTATGTTGTCCTCTGTTAGTATCGCACTCATTTGTACAATTGTATATGTATGGAAAAGCGAGCAACAAGTGTATGATTTATTATGGAAGGAATCCATCGCTTCTGTTCCAATTGGCTTGTTTATTATGACTACAAGTTTACTTATCGGAGGAATTGTAGGATATGCAATCGGTTACTATATAGAGCAGCGTATACAAGGATTAAATACGTTTCTATTTGAAGTAGAGCGAGGGAATTTTCCGAGCGATGTTTCGTTTACTGCAGATGATGAATTTCATGAAGTGGAACGAAAAGTAATCGTTCTGGCTCGTCGATTAGAGGAGCAAGCTGGACTCTTTCAAAAAGTAACGAATGAACGAGCTCATTGGAATGAAGAGATGAGACAAGAAGCGATTTCTCAAGAAAGGCATCGTTTAGCAAGGGAGCTGCATGATTCAGTAAGTCAGCAGCTTTTCGCAATGTCTATGATGATGTCAGCGATTAATGAACAAATAACTGAATTTCCAGATGTGACAAAAAAACAATTGCAACTTGTTGAAAATATGGTTGTAAATGCTCAATCAGAAATGAGAGCATTGCTCCTTCATTTACGTCCTGTACAATTGGAAGGTAAGAAACTGACAGAAGGTATAGAGGAATTATTAACGGAATTATCGCGAAAACAACATATGAAAATTGAATGGCTTATTGAGCCAATAGAATTAAAAAAAGGTGTAGAAGATCATTTATTCCGTATTGTGCAAGAAGCGCTATCAAACACGTTGCGACACGCGAAGGCAAAGAAAACAGAAGTGCGCCTTCGAAAAATTGATCAATATGCGATTTTAAAAATCATTGATGACGGCGTTGGGTTTGAAGTAGGGGTTAATAAGGCTGGTTCATATGGCCTAAGATCGATGCAAGAGCGTGTTCATGAAATTGGTGGGACACTCAAGGTACTTAGTTTCCCGGCCAAAGGTACACAAATAGAAGTAAAAGTACCGATTATGATTGAGAGAGGGGGAGAAGTATGATAAAAGTATTGCTTGTCGATGATCATGAAATGGTTCGTATGGGTGTATCGGCATATTTATCTACACAGCCAGATATTGAAGTAGTAGGAGAAGCTGAGAATGGAAGAAAAGGATCAGAATTAGCATTGCAATTAAGACCGGATATTATTTTAATGGACCTTGTTATGGATGAGATGGATGGTGTCGAAGCAACACGTGCTATTATTCAAGAATGGCCAGAAGCAAAAATTGTAGTTGTAACAAGCTTTTTAGATGACGAAAAATTGTATCCTGTTATTGAGGCTGGGGCGACCAGTTACTTATTAAAAACATCAAGGGCAAGTGATATTGCTGATGCTGTACGAGCTACTTATGATGGAGAAACAGTATTAGAGCCAAAAGTTACCGGGAAAATGATGTCCCGTATGCGTCAAAAGAAAGAGCAACCTTTGCATGATGATTTAACGGAAAGAGAGTTTGAGATTTTGTTATTAATTGCAGAGGGGAAAAGTAATCAAGAGATTGCGGACGAGTTATTTATTGCACTGAAAACGGTAAAGACACATGTGAGTAATATATTAAATAAATTGAATGTAAGTGATCGTACTCAGGCGGTTATTTATGCATTTAGGCATCAATTAACGAAGTGATAAAGTGAAACTTTAATCAGTGGGAGGGATTCATCCCCCACTGATTATCAGCTCTCACCAATCGGGTTTTTACGGGCAGTTAATGCGGGATAAAGTGAAGCTTTAATTGGCGGGGAATTCCTCGCTGATTATTGGCTCGATACAATATAGATTTGACGTTAAAACAATTGAATGTTTTTATTGACGATAAATAATGTAAACGTTATCATTGAGGTGTTAACAGTACATATAAAGGGGAGAATGTATATGTTAGTTCAAACTATATTCGGAATGGATAAGTCTAAAAAATTAGGGGATTATGTGAACGCATTACAAGCGCTTTGTGAACAATATAATGTTGAAACAGATAAAATTGCGATTATTGAGGCAACAGAGGAATACTATTTATTTTTAGTAAAGCAAGAAGAGCACTATGATGTTGTCAAGGTAGAAACAGTTGATACGAATATTGAATATTATACGAAAGCTTATAAAATAAGCAGTTTTAATCATGCTGCGTATCAAATGTAAAAAAACTCCCTTTTGGGAGTTTTTTTAGGAGGCTTTTACTTCGTGAGAGTCGGGGTTACTAATGGAACTTTTTTCGTACCGCTTAGCTTAGCCATTGCAAGACCAATAAGAGCTCCTACTAATGCTGGTATTAGCCAGCCGATTCCTTCATTATATAAAGGGATAAATTCAAAATATGGTGTGATAAATGAAACTGAAATACCACCTTGTTTTAATCCATCAAATACGCTTACTACAGCTGCTCCGATTAAAGCACCTACATAAACAGAGCGATATCCACCGAAGTATTTATGAAGCAATGATAGTAGTACGAGTACAATTGCAATTGGATACACAACAAGCAGAATTGGAACAGAGATTGCGATAATTTTCGTTAAACCTAAGTTGGCAACTAGTAATCCTAATGTGCAAATGATACTCGCGAACGTTTTGTATGAAAATGTAGTCAATAATGTTGAAAAATATTGGCTGCACGCAGAGACGAGTCCAACGCATGTCGTTAAACAAGCGAGTGTAACGATAAGAGATAATAGGAGCAAACCATATGGACCGAATAATTGTTGTACGATAACAGTAAGTAGCTGTCCGCCATTTTTTGCATATCCGAGCGAGACGCTAGTTGCCCCAAGCCAGCCGAGTGCACCGTATACAAGTACGAGCCCTGTAGCGGCAATAAGCCCTGCTTTTGCTGTGGCGATGGCAATGGACTTACGATCATTCACACCTTTAGAGCGAATTGCATTTACAACGATAATTCCGAATGCAAGTGCTGAAATGGTGTCCATTGTTAAGTAGCCTTCCATAAAGCCTTTGAAGATTGGAGAAGTTTGATACTCTTGCATTGCTGGTCCTGATTGTCCAAGTGGTGTAAATACACTTTTAACAAACAATAAGAAAATAGAGAGTAATAAAATAGGTGTTAATACATTTCCAATACGATCAACAAGTTTAGATGGATTCAAACTCAGCCAAAATACGATAGTAAAGAAGATGATTGTATATACAAATAGTACTAGGCTGCTAGAGCGGATTGTTTCTGGCAAGAAAGAACTAACACCCATTTCATAAGCGACATTTGCAACACGTGGGATGCCCATGGATGGACCGATGGCAATGTATACAACCACTGTAAAGAAAATTCCGAATAATGGATGAACATGACTTGCAAGTTGTTGCATTCCATTTCCTGATAGAGAAATTGCGATAACAGTAAGTAGTGGTAAGCCAACTCCTGTTAGTAAAAATCCAATCATTGCTGGCCAAAAGTTTTCACCTGCGTTTTGCCCAAGCATGGGAGGGAAAATTAAATTACCTGCCCCAAAAAATAAAGAAAATAGCATAAGACCCGTGAAAAAAATATGTTTTTTTGATACAGTGTTCATTGTTTTTCCTCCTTTTTCATTCATTTGTAAGAACACAAAAAACTCGTCCCTAAAGAAAGGGACGAGTTATATTTACCCGCGATACCACCCTAATTTACACATGTAGAAATAAATCTATATGTATACGGCTTTGCAACGTACAACATGATACGTGTTCCTTGTAACGGGGGACGGCCGGTAAGAACTTACTGTAACATTAGGTTCTACTTCTCGGAGATGATTTTCGGTTACGCGCTGAACGTTGGCTTTCAGCAAATCGCCAACTCTCTGGGGAACAGTTCTATAACGTACTCGTTCTCGTCAATGAATTTTTATTCAAGTATTCTGACAGTATTGTTGCATGTTTTTTTTAGAAAGTCAATATGTTTTTTGAAAGATATATTTATATACGGAAATATCGAAAGTGATATTCGTTGTTGCAAAAGGAATAATGAATTGTAAAATGGAAGTAAAAATTTGCGGAGAATTGTAAAATTTATAGAGAAAGTTGATATTTATAGGAGTAAAGAAGGGATTGTTTGAATTTACAGAGAATAATACAACAATCCACTTGCTGGAAAGAACAAACCAAAAGAGGTGACTGAAATGCTTGCGATGGGAGTATTATTTGGCATTATTGCTATAATTGGTTTTATGTGGTTATATTATTCGCGTTCGTTTAAACAAGCAGAAGTTTTACTCTTTCAAAAAGGTAGTTTGTTGACAAATCAGTCTAGATATTTAGTATGTCCGAAGTGTGGAAGTGCACAGGCCAGAAGTGGAGGATATCAAGAGTGTTGCAAAATTAGATTATGAAAGAAAGGAAGCCTCACATTATTTTGTGAGGCTTCCTTCCTTACAACTTCATCGCGCTCCAAATTGTCCATCGATCTCTTTCAATAATAGGAGAGACGTTTTGTAATGCGGTCTGTATATGTTGTAGAAGTTGAGAAAGTTCATCATCTGTTAACTCATATAGAATGGATCGACCTGTTCGAGGAGATAAATCTTGCAATAATGCTTCTACAGAATCATGTATTTTTCGTATTTCCCATTGTGTTTGTGTGGGAAGTACATGAAGAGAATGTTTTTGCAATTCTGTCTGTATAGTGTTGGTTTTTGGACGTCTTTTTGACTCTATTTCAATAAGTTTTGGAAATAAAGAGAAAAAATATCCGCGAATATGTTCGGGACTTCCTGGAATTGTACAATCTTCAATTGTTCGATCTTGTAAAATAAGTACACCGTTTTTATTTAATATACGAGAAGCTTCACGTAAAAATGTAGGAATGTCTTGTAAATGATGAATAACTGCACGCGAAATAACTATGTCAAATGTTTCATTAGGGTATGGGATATTATGTGCATCACCGTGGATGAATGAAATGTTTGGAAAGTTGTTACAATTTTCTTTTGCAGCTTGTAATATTTCTTTTGAAAAATCAAGTCCCACAACATTATTGGCTCCCATAAGAGCGAGTTCTTTCGTATAAATCCCACCACCACAGCCGATATCAATTATTTGCTTGTTTTGTATTTCTGTAATGTTTTTTACCATTTCAGCCCAAGAAATATGAGCGTTTCTTGTTGCATATGTGTACTTATTATTTTCATCATGAAAATTAATGGACATGATAAAGACCTCCTTTCAATGATTAGTATAGCGTATTTAATAGGATGTCACGTTTTTGTTTTATGTATGAAGGTTATAAGGATTTCTTATCGTAAGAGGAGGATTAATTTGAAAGGGAAATATGTATTGGTGTTGTTGTTTGTTATGTTACTAGCAGCTTGTGGTCAAGTTGAGCCGAAAAAAGAAACAAAAAAAGTAGAAGAGACGGTGAATGAAGTGAAAGAAACAATAGGGGTAACCGTTATACAAAAAAAACATAAAGAGAAAAAGTTGCAGGAATCAGAAGCGAAGTTAGTAATAGACATTTTGAATAAAGCTGAGAAACAAGAAATAACAGGAAGCTTCGGTGAACCTGAATATGAAATACAAATTAGTAGAGATGAGAAAAAAGAAACTTATTATGCATGGTTAAGGGGAGAAGATAGACGAGGATGGGTGCAATATAAGAAAGCTATGTATATGTTGAATGAAAAAGATACGGAAAAGCTTTTGGATATATTTCCAAATGTCTCAGAACAAAAAGAAGATGAGATGCAGGTAAGCCCTTTAACGGAAGTAACAAAAAAAGATTTGCAGATTACCGCGTTTCATATTAAAACAGGCGATCAAAACGTGAATTATACGGTACGGTATACGATTTCACAATCACTATACAATAAGTTAGTGAAGGAGCAAGAATATTATTTGCAACTCAATTTTCCAGAAAAAGTTCAAAAATTAATTGGAGCAAAAGAGAGTGAAATGATTTTAGGTGAAAAAGTAAAGGAAGGGTATAAGCAATATGAATTACATGCTACTGTTCCGATAAAAAGCGCTTCAGAATCACAATTAAAATCATTAGAAACATATTACGAAAATTATGATTTGAAAATATTAAACAGTGAAAAAGAAAAAATAGGTGTGTTTCAAAATATAATTCAGATTGTTAAAGATTATGGTGAAAAAATGAATTTTCAAAGATAAAGTGAGACTTTAATTAGCCCTTACGGATTGGAATGAATGTAAACACGTCAAATCTATATGACCTTTCCTAGGAAATGATAATAGAGAGGGGAAAGCACCCCTCTCTATTACTTTGCTTTTGTAGATGGCTCATTCATTGATTTTCGTGTAATAAGAAAAGAAATCATAAGAGCGGAAAGGATGACAAGGGCAATAAATACGTGATTGGGCAACAAATCTAATAATAATACGTAACTAACGGTATAAAAAATAAGAGTTGAAGCTAAAAACGATAGGGCACCTATTATAAGAGATTGTAAATTCATTTGTGTACACCTCCTTTTATTTATATTTTTGGCTGAAAATGGATTATATAAACATTATTTCTAACAATAGAAAAAAATATGTCATAATAGAGAAAAGAACAAGCTTTGATGAATGATATGATTCATTAATGAGAGATAAAGGAGAGGAATATGAAAAATAATAAAAAAGGATTATGGGGAATTATTGTTGCGATAGGTCTATTTTTACTGTCTAAGTTAAAGTGGGTATTTGCAATTTTTAAATTAGCAAAGTTTTCAACGGTATTTAGTATGTTTCTATCGCTTGGCGCATACGCAGTTCTATATGGTTGGAAATTTGGAGTGGCGCTCATTTATTTGTTGTTTGTTCATGAAATGGGCCATTTATGGGCTGCGAAAAGAAAGGGGATCCCAACATCGCCAGCAATCTTTATTCCATTTATGGGGGCTCTTATTGGAATGAAAGAGATGCCGAAAAATGCGAAAGATGAAGCTTACATTGCATATATGGGTCCGCTTTTCGGACTTCTGTCATTTTTACCAGCGATACCGCTTTATATAATGACGAAAGAGCCATTTTGGGCGCTTGTTATTTTGCTTGGAAGTATGATTAATTTCTTTAATTTAATTCCCGTTTCGCCGCTAGATGGTGGGCGAATTATTTCAGTTGTCAGTACTAAAATTTGGGGAGCAGGCCTTATTTTATTACTTGGCTATTCAATTTACTTTAAAAGTATTTTGGGAGGATTTATTGTTATTATCGGTTGTATGGAGTTATATAGAGTAATAAAGAGAGATGAGCCGATTAAGGAATTAGGGCATAAAATTGATGGGATGAAAGAATATGTTACTAGGCTTGAAGAGGAATTAAAAGAAACGGGTGCTGTACATCGGACTATATACGTGATGCATCATGAGATGAATGCATTAAGACAAAGAGAACGGGAAAAAGAGTTACAAATAGGTGAACTTCAAAAAATGGAAGTGTTAGAGTATCTTTTACCGAAGTTCGAACCGTTAGATTATGTTCCATATGAAGATGAAAAAGATGAGTATACAATTCACATAAGGGAAGCATTTGAAGCGTCAGAAAGAAAATTAAATGAATGGAAAACAGAAAAGGAACAACAAGAAAACTATTATAAAGTGGATGCGAAAACGAAATGGACAGTATTTGCTTGTTATATCGGATTAATGGCTATACTCGGTTACGCAGCTTATGAAGGATATATTGTTTTACAAGAACATTTGCCAACGAGAAATGTATAGAAAAATATTGTCGAAATGATAGGAAGAATTTATACAGGAATTATATTTCTACGAGAGAAAGTTACAAGTATAGTCATACATTGTAATATTTTTAGTAGAGAAGGAGTTCTGTATATGAAGAAATTGTTAAGTGTATTCGGGATTATTATCGTGATGATCATTGCAAGCTATAGTCTTATGAAAGTGCTGTTACATTATGCGAATAAGCCTGCTGAGGTAAATACAATAGCTCAAATAGAAGATGTGCAAGAAGAGACAAAAGTGCTAAATTTTATTCGAATGACACATGAAAGCTATAATAATTTCTTAAATTACGGTAAAGCAGAGAATTATACAGACGGGGATTGGAATCAATTTAAGCAATGGTTTCAACAACAAGAATCATCGTTAAAAAATATACATACAGACATAAAGAATGAAAAAATAAAACGTGATGTAAATAGAAGCTATGAAATTGTAAAAAAAGGTGTGGAACTTCAAAATATTGAGTATGTAGTGTATGCCCACCGTGTATATCATGACTTGGATATTATCGTAAATAAATATAGAGGTGAAACGAATATCTGGGGATATACGGAGTTTGGCGATGGGAAAGATATAAAAGTAATTGAACAAGCTATACAAACAAAATAATAAGCTAGCTAGAATTCTAGTTAGCTTATTTTCTTTTGTAAATACAATGTTCATATATTATTCACAAAAACACCGTGTTAATAGTGATTAAAATCACAATCTGCATTATAAGATTCAGTTAAACTAAAAACAGTTAAGGAAATAGAGGAGTGGGATACAATGTTAAGTGCAAAAACAATTGAAATCGTAAAGTCAACAGTATCATTATTACAAGAAAAAGGCGTTGAAATTACAACGAGATTTTATGAAATTTTATTTTCGGAACATCCGGAGTTATTGAATATTTTCAACCATACAAATCAGAAAAAGGGAAGACAACAACAAGCGTTAGCGAATGCTGTTTATGCAGCTGCAACGTACATTGATAATTTAGAAGCTATTATTCCAGTTGTAAAACAAATTGGTCATAAGCATAGAAGTTTAGGTATTAAAGCAGAGCATTACCCGATTGTAGGTACATGTTTACTGCGTGCCATTAAAGAGGTCGCAGGTGCACCTGATGAAGTTTTAAACGCATGGGGAGAAGCATATGGTGTCATTGCTGATGCATTCATTAGCATTGAAGCAGAGATGTATGAAGAAGCTGCACATAAAGAAGGTGGATGGAAAGACTTCCGCAACTTTGTGATTGTTAAAAAAGTGAAGGAAAGCGATGTTATTACGTCATTTTATTTGAAACCTGAAGATGGAGGGAAAGTTTCTTCATTCATCCCAGGTCAATATGTAACGATTCAAATCAATATTGAAGGTGAGACATATACACATAATCGTCAATATAGTTTATCCGATGCTCCTGGGAAAGAATATTATCGTATTAGTGTAAAAAAAGAAAAAGGTGTAGATACACCAGACGGTAAAGTGTCTAATTACTTACATGAACATGTAAAAGAAGGAGATGTTTTACCAGTAAGTGCACCAGCGGGAGATTTCGTGTTAAATATGGATTCAACATTACCAGTTGTACTAATTAGTGGTGGAGTAGGGATTACACCGATGATGAGTATGTTAAATACGTTAATTGAACAAGATTCAAAACGTAATGTATATTTTGTTCATGCAGCAATAAATAGTAATACACATGCAATGAAAGAACACGTTAAGGCAGTAGAAAATGAATATGAACAAGTTAAAGCATATACTTGTTATTCTGCACCGACTGAAAAAGATTTAGAAATGAAGAACTTTGATAAAGAAGGTTTTATTGAAAGTGAATGGTTAAAAACTATTATTCCGACAACTGAAGCAGAGTTTTATTTCTGTGGTCCAGTAGCATTTATGAAGCATATAAATGCTGCACTAACTGATTTAGGTGTGAAACAAGAGCATATTCATTATGAATTTTTCGGCCCAGCAACAAGCTTACAATAAGCAAAAAAACGAGGTATTTATTTTACCTCGTTTTTTATTTGTTCTCGTAATAAACGGTTTACTGTTTCACGACGTATACCTATCAGTTGACCAATTTCGGTTTGTGTTAATATTTCATATATAGGAATGTCACCTAAATATAGGGTGAACCATTCTTGTAAACGATGAAGACGTTCTTTCGGAGAGACGGTTGTCAATTGATCAATTCGTTGTTGCATCATTCTTAATTTAGATTGCAATTGCATAGCGATGTTAGCATACGATTCGGGATTTGCTTGAAGTCTCTCGTACCATTCACTACTAGTGATCGGTTCCACTTCTGTTTTTATTAAAGCGATGGCTGTACCGTGATATTCTTTCGGTGAAATTAAAGAATGATGAGGTATCGTTTCACCTGGAACGATAATGTTGAATAAAAATGGTGTTCCGTCTTCTTCTAGCCGAACTACTTTTAATAAGCCTGTTTTTATAAAGTATAAAGGACCGTCCTCGCCTTGACGGAATAGTACATCTCCTTTGTGTAGAATCAATGTTAGCCCCCCATTAATATGTTTCTATTTCTTCTATTTTAGCGTATATGTATATAGACAATATGCTATTTCAACAGCAATTTCATTGACGAAATGTATGCTATTACAGTAGTATACTATTTAGTGTGTAATAGTACTAGCAATGAATACGCTGTAGGGGGTTTAGTATATTGTTAGATGCGATGAGAATGACGGATATGAGAATTCCGGCGAATGCTATCGTTCATGTAGAAGAGATGAAAGGTGGAGTCGTTTTATCCGTTGAAGTAGACGGCCAAATTATTTATACGATGGCTTATGATGAAGAAACAGATAGCTATGCTGAATTATATGATCGAAACGATAAGAGGGCGTGCCAAGTACATGAAGACTTCATGGGGTGGTCACTTCTTCATTAAAAAAGATGTCAATATGACATCTTTTTTTATTAAATCGATAGAATATACAAAGAAATGAAATATAAGGATAAAATTTGTAATAATTGATTTTGCATTGTTAGCACTCTGTAACTGCAAGTGAACTATTTTTTCGCTATCATAAAGATAACAGTCGCAGTTATAGGAGTGGTCAACTTGAAGAAAGTACATATTTCAAATTATATGTTATTATGTGTTTGTTTAATTTTATTTGTTCTCCTCGGAGGATTTTTATATTCATGTGTATAAGAAAAACGCATTCTAAAAAGAATACGTTATAAAAGGGAAATAATGATTAATCTAGTTCCAAGAATAATCAACGTAATACGTAATAAATTAATTACGGCGTTACCACTTAGTTTTGTATTAATGTAAGCCCCGATTTTTCCGCCAATCCATGCACCCGGAATCAGGATTAATGCATAAATCCAGCTGACATTTCCAAGTGAGATGTGAGTTGCAGAACTTACAATTGCTGATAGAAATACGATGAACATTGAAGTTGCTACTGCAATATGTGCTGGGAATGCAAAAAGAAGCATCATTGCTGGAACAAGTAAGGCACCGCCACCAATTCCAAATAATCCAGATATAAACCCAACTATAAAGGCGATAAAGATAGCAAGAAACGGTGGAAATTGGTAGTGTACAGTATTTCCATCATTATCTGTAAAAGAACGCTTAATTACAGACGTATTTGAGAGGGAAAGAGGTTTTAATTTGTCTCGAAGCATAAGTAGAATTGAGACGAATATAAGGAAAATCCCAAAGTATAAAGAAAATGTGTCTTGGTTTAAAAATTTATTTGCCCATGATCCGATAATACCACCAGGGCCGCTTCCGATAAATAAAATAAGTCCACTTTTATAATCTACTCGCTTATGCTTCATGTAAGTAAGGGTGGAAGATAGTCCTGTGAAAACGACTGTTACCATAGAAGTCCCTACTGCAAGTTGTGGTGATAAACTGTGTAATCCAATTAATAACGGAACAATAATAATTCCGCCTCCAAGCCCAACTAGGCTGCCGACTGTTCCGGCGATTAGTCCGATGAAAAGTAACATGATGTATTCCAAAATTGCCAACTCCTCTAAATAACTTATCCACCAATTATTATACACGCTTTTTAATGAGAAATAGGCTTGTTCACAAAAAAGTCGTCTTCCTAGAAAAATAAGGAAGACGACTTTTGATTAGAAAACAAAATGTAATAGGTAGTAAAACAGAGCAGCTAAAGAAGCTGAAATAGGAAGTGTAATAACCCATGTAATTAACATACGTTTTGCAGTTCCCCATTTTACCCCTTTCACACGGTGAGAAGCACCAACTCCTAAAATAGAAGAAGAGATAACGTGCGTCGTACTAACCGGTAAGTGAATGAATGTTGCACCGAAAATAACAAGTGATGATGATAAATCGGCAGCTACACCATTTACAGGACGAATTTTCATAATTTGTCCACCGACAGTTTTAATAATTTTCCATCCACCGACAGAAGTACCAAGCCCCATTGCGACAGCACAAGATAATTGTACCCAGAACGGGATATCGCTAGAAGTATGATAGTTATTAGCCATAAGTGCCATCGTAATGATCCCCATTGCTTTTTGTGCATCATTCGTACCGTGTGTGTAGGCTTGTAATGCTGCAGTGAAAATCTGGAATATACGGAAGTTCTTATTCGTTTTCGTTAAGTTAAAGTTTTTAAATACTACTTTAAAAATACTGTATACGATATAACCAATAACAAAAGCGATAATCGGTGAAATGATTAAAGCTTCAATAATTTTAATGAATCCTTTAAGATTTAGCGAGCTAATCCCAGCGGCCGCAATTGCAGCACCTGCGATTGCGCCGATAATTGCATGCGAAGAACTACTTGGAATACCGTAGTACCAAGTAATTAAGTTCCAAGCTATTGCCGCAAGCAAAGCAGCTAAAATTACAAGAGAACCATTTTGTAAGGCGAATGGATCAACGATATCTTTTGTAATCGTTTTTGCTACACCTGTAAATGTCATTGCGCCTAAAAAGTTCATAATAGCCGCCATAATAATGGCATGTCTAGGCTTTAGAGCTTTCGTTGAAACAGCCGTTGCAATAGCGTTTGCTGTATCGTGAAATCCATTGATAAAGTCAAAAGCTAAAGCGCAAATGACTACTAAAACGGTCAGTATCAAGAGTGTATCCATGATCAAACTCCTTACGCGTTCTTCATAATAATTGTTTCTAATACGTTTGCAACGCTTTGACAGCTATCAGCTACTTCTTCAAGCTCTTCGTAAATCTCTTTAAATTGAATAATCTTAATCGGATCTTTTTCACGAGAGAATAAGTGCTTAATCGCATGACGGCGAATATCATCACACTGTGATTCATAATCCTTAATCTTAATCGCATTTGTACGAATGTCGACTAATTTTTTGTTAGACATTAATTCAACAGAGTTTGCAATCTCAATCGCACATTGATTAATTGCTTCTACGAATTTAATCATGTATTCATCAGCTTCTGTAATAGAATACATTTCGAACAGACCAGCACTGTGATCTAATCCGTCTAATACATCATCCATACTCATTGCAAGTTGTAGGATGTCCTCACGCTCAATCGGAGTGATAAACGCTTTGTTTAACTCCATAATGATTTCGTGAATAAATGAGTCACCTTTTGACTCATACTCTTTCATGCGCATAGAAAACTCTTTTAAATCGCTAGCATTTTTAATTTTATACTCCACGAAAAACTGCGCGCCTTCTTTTAAATTTTCGGAAACATTCATTAACATTTCAGAAAATTTATCTTTTTTTGATTTAAAGACCATTATTGTTACCCCCACAAAAGTAATATATGTAAAATATATTGGCTAATCAATTCTAACAAAAAACTGTCGTTTTTTAAAACATTTTATCGAAAAGTTTACAAAAACTTAACATAACTCTCGTTGTTCTATTAATAATATTAATATCCAATAGTGAATATCTTACTTGTAGAATGTCCTTTTCTTGCAAAAAGTATGAATGTAAAAGAAAAGCTTTACACTATAGGAATGACTACGTTATTATAATAAATTTAAAAGGCGGTATATTCTTCCTTTTAAAAAGAAGAGTGTAAATAAATGAAGGAAGTGAACGAATGAAATTGAAGAACACTCATTTTAAAAAAATGCTTGAGTGGTTCAATAAGAGGAAGAAACTTCGTAATTCATTAATTGTATTGGGAAGTGTATTCGTTACTCTATTTATTGCTGTAAATATAATAATTTCCATTCAAGACATATCTGAACTAAAACAAGCTGTTCCACAACCGACTTTAATTTATGATGCAAATAATGAGGTCGCAACTAAATTAGCTTCTTCGAAAACAGAAGGCGTTAAAAGAAAAGATATTCCTGATATTATGGTTCAGGCAATTGTTGCAGTAGAAGATAAGGAATTTTTTAACCATCATGGTATTTATTATAGTGGAATTATAAGTGCGGTTTTTAAAAATATTACAGCAGGAGAAGTTGTAGCTGGGGGAAGTACAATTACACAGCAGCTTGCGAAGAATGTATTTCTGACACAAGATCGTACATTTTCTCGTAAAATAAAGGAATACTTTTTAACAAAAAAAATAGAACGTACTTATACAAAAGATGAAATTATTGAAATGTATATGAATCAAATTTATTTTGGGGAAGGTGCTTGGGGTATAAAAAGGGCAGCAAAATCTTATTTTGATAAAGATGTAAAAGATTTAACAATTTCAGAAGCTGCAACGATTGCAGGCTTAATTAAAGCACCATCTGCATATTCACCTTATAAAAACTTTAACAAGTCAATTGAAAGACGTAATGTCGTATTAAGCTTAATGAAAGAGCAAGGGTATATTTCTGACGAACAGTATAATAAAGAAAAAGAGAGCGGTCTTGTATTAAAACGTGGTGTGGATGATAAATACAAGGGAAAATATTCTCAATATGTAGACTATATTGTTAGAGAAGCAATGGACAAGTACGAATTGACACAAAATGAAATTTTAGCGGGTGGTTATCGTATTTATACAGAGCTTGACCCGAAAAAACAACAGGCTGTAGAAGACGTTGTGAATAATGATAGTTATTTCAAAGATAATGGCTCAGACCAACTGATGCAAACGGGTGTAGTTCTTATGAATCCAAAAACAGGTGGTGTACCAGCTTTAGTTGGAGGGAGAGGACCGTATCAGTTTTTACAGTTTAATCATGCAACCCAATTAAAAAGACAACCTGGCTCAACGTTAAAGCCTTTAGCTGTATATGTACCCGCGTTAGAGCAAGGGTATGAAGTATACGATATATTGAAAGATGAACCATTTAATATTAAAGAATATAAACCACAAAATAGCGATCATACTTTTCACGGTGATGTGACAATGTATGAAGCTGTGGCAAAGTCGTACAATGTTTCGGCTGTTTGGCTATTGGAACAGATTGGATTAGATAAAGGATTGAAATCTTTAGAGCGATTTGGTATTCCATTAGTGCCAGAAGATCGTACGTATCCAATCGCTTTAGGCGGTATGCATGTAGGAACATCCCCATTTGTAATGGCTCAAGCGTATAGTACATTTGCAAATGATGGTGTTCAAGTGGAAGCTCATGCGATTAGAGAGATACAAAATGCGGAAGGTGAAACGATTGGAAAGTGGTATAAGAAAGAGACACGAGTGACAAGCGAGAAAATTTCTCAAAAGATGACATATTTATTAAAAGGCGTTGTCGAAAAGGGAACGGGCGAAAAGGCGAAAGTTAATAATGTTGATACGGCCGGTAAGACAGGAACTACTCAAATTGTAAATGGCCCAAGCACCGGCGCAAAGGATTCATGGTTTGTTGGATACACACCAGATTTGGTAGGTGCGATTTGGGTAGGATATGATAAAACAGATAGCGATCATTATGTTCCGGGTGGTAGTCAAATTACGACGACAATGTTCCGGGATATTATGAAAAAAGCGAACGCAAATCCAGCTCAAAAAGCATTTCAGTTATCGCTCATATCTGAGGCTGATTATAAAAAACAATTGACTACAATAGAAGAGGAAAAACGAAGAAAAGAAGAAGAGAAGAGAAGGAAAGAAGAGGAACAACAAAGAAAAAAAGAGCAACAAGAGTGGATTGATAAAGTGAAAGAATGGATTCCTTCATTTTGGTAAAAGAAAGAGGCGAATAATGAAATTCGCCTCTTTTTTGTATGAAAAACAAAATGAAACTTTAAACGATTGAAATTATCCCTTCTCCGTACTAGTTACTACTCGTTAAGTATAATGTTCGTATTGCCAAAGGATTGAGAATCGTATGTGACAATTATTTTTCCTTTACTAATAGGTTCGTAAGGTAATTCTTCTTCGTAATTACCATTATTTTCATTGTGGATAGAAAGTGTAATTTCATCGATTTTTTTATTTGTATACTGATCTTTAATCGTTTCAGCAATTTGAAGTAACGCTTCGGAACTAGAAGCTTTCGTAATAAGCATTCCCGTTATAACTTTCTTTTCATTTTTTGTTGCATTGGAATAAGGGATGTTGCTTTGTTTCGTATACAAAATTTTGTATGGAACAGTTTTTCTATCTGCTTTTGAAATAGTGGAATATTTTAGAGTTAAAAAAAATCCTACACATAAAATAATGCATACCATAAGAGCAATCCAAATGCGTATCGGTGACATAACTCTCATTTTTCATCCCTCTTTCATATCTTTGACTTCATTATTTATCATACAAAATGAGGATTAAGATAGAGTAAATTTGAGGTAAAGAAACGTAAAGAAGGAGCACTTATCCTCCCAAACAAGTGCTCCTTTTTATTAAAAGAGAGATTTAATAGACAATCAAAATCACATCTATTACTTATAAATGTGCTTAGTCCTCCCAAAATATTTTCGGAAATTGTGGTTAGTAAATTCGGAAGACAGATAGTGTCGCAGTTGTATCGCCCGCAGGTCCTTGAGCGCCTTGAGGCCCTTGAGCACCAGTAGTCCCCGTAGTTCCTCCGCCTAGGCAACCAAATCCATATTGAACTAGAATAGCTTGGCCAAGAGCTTGAAGAAGTCTAACGAATTCTGTAAGTTCGGACTTAGAAATGTTAATATGACTGCAAGCTCTGACTTCGCAACAATCATTACCATAAAATACTTTTCCTTTATTTTTATTGTTCATCTTTTCATTCGTTTCTTTCATAGAATCATTAGTCATTACTATATATTAAAATGAAATTTATACTAAATTCGTGATGGACAAACTACCATTTCTAAAAAAATAAGAAATTGGCCCACCTAGAAAGAAATAAGTAAGATATAGAGAAAGGTTTATATAATGTAAAAAAGAAAAGTGCAACATAAAAAACTACATGCTAATTGTTGGGAGTGTTTAACAATTGGCATGTAGTTCGTGGATAGTCCTTTATTTACATTGATTTAATTTTTCAAGGGTTGTTTTAGGTAAGATTGGAATTGAAATAGTGAAAGTTGTACCATCTTCATTACTAGTCATTTTTAATGTGCCGTTATGATTTTGGATGATTTTTTTTGTTACTGACAAGCCCAGTCCTGTTCCCGAATCCTTCGTTGAGAAAAATGGATCAAAGATATATTCTTGAATAGCTGGAGGAATACCAATTCCATTATCTGTGAAAGTAATCCGAATGAAGTTATTAAGGCGATAACTAGTAATTTGAATAGAAAGAGGTTTGTCGCCTTGAGCATCGACGGCATTTTGAAATAGATTTAAAAACACTTGAACAAGTTCATGTCGATCAATATTGACTAAAATATCATCTAATTCATTAGAGAAGTTATAATCAATTGAAATATTATGCAAGGAAACTTCACTAGCTAGTAACTGTTGAATATAGTCACGTAAAAATGTATTGATGGGAAACGGTTCTCTTGTAAATTCCCGTGTTTTTGAAATGGCTAAAAATTTTGTAATAATATTATTTGCACGATCTAATTCAGGGATAAGCAAGTTTTTAAATAACTCTTTATTTGATGGAGAAACGCTTTCTTGTAAAAATTGTAAGTATCCTCGTACTGTTGTAAGAGGATTTCGTACTTCGTGTGCAATTCCAGCTGCGATTCGCCCTGCTAACGAAAACTTCTCTGCATCACGTTCTGTATTTAAATAATGAAAGACACTAATAACTCTAAAAATCTCCCCGTTATAATCGCGAATAATTCGGTTATTTATAATGCCATAGTTTTTGTCTAAAACTTCTTCATTATATATTTCTGTTCCCGTTTTTAATGTTTCAATTGCTTTAATTTTTTCTTCCGGCAAGTTTAGTAATTGTTGAATCGGTTTTCCGATAATATCATTTCGTATTATACCGAAATCATCTGCAGCAACTTGATTACATAAAGTAATATTCCCTTTACTATCGATAAAGGTTACATGATGTGAAAAGGCATCAAAAATATGTACAAAGTGTTTTTCAAGTTGTTCAAATAAAAATAATGAATCACAAGTAAGTTGAAAATGAGCCTCTTTATTCTCTTTTGGTATTTCTTGAATGGAATGAGTCGTTCTAGTTTTCTTTATTCGTAAACCAATATGTGGATTTTTGTATGTGAAATGATGTGGTAATTGATTCACAAGTTCTTCATAAAAACGTACTTTATTTTCTAGTTCTTCAATTCGTTTTTCATGAGATACAGTAGCATCGTTTGGAAGCATAAATAAATAACCCCTCATTTTAAAAATTCTTCCATATAGTATATCATATTTTTATAAGGATACTCTTAAAGAAAAGGCTACATGATGCAAAGTGTTTGGAAAGTGAATTGAAGATGAAGTTAAAAGGGAGGGGTATATGTGCTGTTTATTGGAGTGACAGGATGGGGAGATCATGATTCTTTATACATAAATCCCTATGAAAATAGAAATAAATTACGAACATATAGTGAGTATTTTCCTATTGTGGAAGTGGATAGTTCATTTTACGCGATGCAACCTGCACGAAATTATATAAAATGGGCAATGGAAACGCCGAAAGATTTTTCCTTTGTCGTAAAAGCGTATCAAGGAATGACAGGACATATGAAAGGTGAAATTCCTTTTTCTACGTTCGATGAGATGTTTGATGTGTATAAACAGTCTATTCTTCCTTTAATAGAAGCTGATAAATTAAAAACAATTTTATTTCAATATCCACCATGGTTTGATTGCAAAAAGAAAAATGTAGATTTTCTTCGATATACGAAAGAAAAAATGGAAGGTTTACCATGTGCAATAGAATTTCGAAATCAAACATGGTTTTATCCAGAAATGAGAGATAAGACGTTACAGTTTCTAGAACAGGAGAAATGGATTCATACAATTTGTGATGAACCACAGGCTGGGATAGGTTCTGTGCCACTCGTGTTAGAGGTTACGAATTCAGACATGGCATTAATACGTTTTCACGGTCGAAATGTTCATGGTTGGCTTGATAAAGGGGAAAATTGGAGAGCGGTTCGCTGTTTATATCGCTACAACAATAAAGAACTCGAAGAATGGGTTGAACGACTAGAGCAATTAAAAAAGAAAACAAAGGATATATACGTACTGTTTAACAACAATTCAGGTGGGGATGCAGCAGATAATGCGAAACAGCTTATGAAAATGATGAACATTACATATGGTGAGCCGAAGCCGGAGCAATTAAATTTTTTTGAATGATAATAAACAAGAAAGGCACTGTACAAACAGGGGGAATGTACAGTGCCTTTCTATATGAAAAAGAGGGGTAACAATGTTACTGAGCGTTTGGTTGATTCATCAATTGTTGGCTTCATAATAAATGATAATGGTTATCATTATCATTGTCAATGGTTTTTCTAAAAATATATAAAAAACTTTATATATTTTAAATAGAGATAAAAAAAGAACAGCGATTAATGCTGTTCTTTTCCATTGACGAATTGTTGTAAATCAAAAGGAGTTATCGCTTGGATAAATTCTTTTGAGATAAGTGTTTGAACGAGAGTGCTCTCAGAGATAGAAGCACCTGTTTTCTTTTCATAAGCTTGTTTTAATAAATCAAGTTTTTCAGCCGTTTCTTTTGGTAATTCAATTGTAAGTGTGTTCATAATTTCTCCCCCTTATTATTAGAGTACCACTACAGTATAGGAGAGACAAGAAAAGAGAATATGAAATATAAAAAAGGTTACCAAATTTTAAAATGGTAACCTTTTTTATGTATAAGAGTTATTAAGCAATACCGATATACTTTAAAGTTTTTGATGGAGTACTGTGATCAAAGAAGTGTTGTAAAAACGCAATATCAACACCTGATTTGTATGCACAATAACCCCAAGTTTTTCGAAGTGTATGTGAGCTAATCCCTTCTAATCCAACTTCTTTTGCAGCTTTGTTTAAAATGTACCATGCATGTTGTCTCGTAATAGATTTTGTTCCTTTTTGAGATTTTAACAATGGTTCATTACGTTTCCAAGTTTTACGTTCTTTCATGTAGTCTTCGATTGCGTGCTGTAAGTCTTCATTTACAGCAAACCATTTATGTTTCTTCACTTTTTCATTGTAAAATAAAATGGAATGGCGAACATTTTCATTTTCATCGATTACATCACTAACTTTTAATTGTAAGATTTCACTTACTTTTAAGCCAGAATTTACAGCTAATACGAATAATAAGCCATCACGTTTCGAAGATTGTAAAAGTATATTTTTGATAGTTTCTAATTGTTTTTCATTTTGAATAGGTTGTCCTGCTTGTTTCATTTCACGCACTCTCCTCTTTTATATGTGTAAAGGAAAGGATTAACTTGTTTCTTACTATAAAGGGAGAGTGTGAATTTCATGTGAACTCCTAGTGAAATTAAGACAAATTATTTGACTTCTTTTACTTTTTGTAAATTGAAATAGAATACAACACTGTTAGTCGTATTATACACACCATACTCGGCATGATGTAGGTCTAAAATGTTTTTTACAATAGATAATCCGAGACCGGTACCTCCAGTGTGACGGCTACGTGATGCATCTAGACGATAGAAGCGATCCCAAATTTTTTCAAGACTTTCTTCAGGGATAGGGTTTCCTGTATTTTCGATTTCGACTTTTACGGTATCTTCTGCTTCTATAATGGAGACTTGTATTTTTTCTCCCTCTGGTGTATAACGAATTGCATTACTTAGTAAGTTCACAACTACTTGCTCAATGCGACTGCGATTTGCTGTAACAAGTATAGAAGGGTCTGCATCGACGTTCACTTGTAAATGTTTTTCTTCCATGCTAAATAATAATTTTGTGTAGACTTGTTGCGTTAATTCACCGATTGAGAACGTCGTCATATCTAGTTTGTAAGTACCAGATTCCAACTTTGCTAATTCTAACATTTCAACAATCAGCCTGTTCATATTTTCTGTTTCTTCTAAAATAACATCAGTATAATACGAAGTATCCTTACTAACACCATCTTTAATTCCTTCTGCAAAACTTCTAATTACACTTAGCGGTGTTTTTAATTCGTGTGATACGCCAGAAATGAATTCTTTTCTTGTTTTTTCTAATTGACGTTCACGTTCAATATCTTGTTGTAACTTTGTATTAGCAACATTTAATCGATCGATTCGATCTTTTAAATTTACAGATAATGTATTGATACTGCCAGAAAGTCCGCCAATTTCATCGTCAGCTGTAACAGGTAATTTCTCACTAAAATCAAAATTAGCCATTTTTTTCGTAACACGATTCATTTTAATTAATGGCTTTACAATGATTTTTGAGTAGTAGAAGGATAACAAAATAATAACGAGAAACACGATGATTAAGGCATAGACATAATAATCTTTTAAAACGAGCATCGCTTCATTAACAGGCTGCAAAGATGCTATCGCAAAAGCGTATTCTGTAATCCTTCCATTTTCTATAATCGGTTTTACAAAGATACTATTTTTTATATTTTCTCCGCCATCTAATATGAAAGTACTTAATTGGTTCGAGTTAGAAGTGCCCTCTCTAATCATATCAGCAAAATATTGAACGGCTTGTAATGTTTCAATATCATTTGCAAGGCGAACCTCAGCTTTGGATGGGAGCTGTAACTTAGTTATAACACCTGTAAAGACGATTCGAGTTGTAGATTTGTATCGGCTCGCAAGTCTATTCTTAGAAGGATTTCCATTAATTGATTGAAAATCCGAATAGAAATGTTCGTTTTGCCATTGATTATAATTCGTTCCTAATTTTTGTGGTGTGATTATATTATTCTCTTGCACGACTCCATCAACATTGATTATTACATCTTTTTTTAAACCTAAATTTTCGAATTTATTATATTCTTCTGGTGTTAAAAGATTATTGAGTGGAATGGAATACTGTTTATTATTGTTGGGATTAAATACATCGATATAGTAATTGTTATCACTTTTAATAATACCGTTAGAATCTAAAAACTGCATATCGGCATTTGTTTTATCATGAAATTCTTGTTTTAGTTTTCTAACCTTCTCATAACTTTTATCACTTTTATCATAATTATCTACGAATTTTTCAAAAGCAGTTTGGACTGTTTTTACTTTCTTATTAATATAAAATTTCTCTA
This sequence comes from Bacillus sp. ISO11, assembly GCF_003458115.1. NCBI lineage: Bacteria > Bacillati > Bacillota > Bacilli > Caryophanales > Bacillaceae > Bacillus > Bacillus sp. ISO11. The sequence continues at coordinate 29,994 of NZ_QXCO01000022.1, forward strand.
AAAATAGAGATTGTCCTAGGAAAAAAAGTAGGAATATGATTGTAAATAAAGTGGATGTTAATAAAAATAGTTTAAAGACGATACTTCTGTTTTTCACTGCGTCACCTCTTATGAGAAATACTGTAAATGATTTCTTTATCCCGCTTTAACGGGCAATAAGACTCCCACTTCAAAATTCGGCGAATACAAGGGAGTTAAGTGGGAGATCAATTGCCCGTAAAATCCGATTGGTTCAACTAATAATCAGTGGGGGATGGAAAAACCCCCCACTGATTAAAGTTTCACTTTATTATAACAAACGTTACAAGAAAGTAGAGGGGAGAAATCTGTCTCTTTATAAAGTAGTTATTTATAAAAAGTAACATAAAAAGAACTCGCCAGACGTATGACAAGTTCTTTAGTGTACTATTGTTGAATTGCTGCATCTAAAGCGATTTCAATCATTTCGTTAAATGTAGTTTGACGCTCTTCAGATGTTGTTTCTTCGCCAGTGAAGATGTGATCGCTAACTGTTAATACTGATAATGCATTTACACCGTATTTCGCTGCTAATGTGTAAAGAGCAGTTGTTTCCATTTCTACTGCTAATACACCGTAATCTCCAAGTTTTTTAACCATGTCCATGCTTTCACGATAAAACACATCTGCTGTTAAAACGTTACCGACACGAACGTGTAATCCTTTTTCAGTTCCAGCATCATAAGCTTTCTTTAAAAGGTCAAAGTTTGCAGCTGGTGCAAAATCAAATCCTGGGAATGTTAAACGGTTCATATTAGAATCAGTACAAGCCGTCATTGCGATAATAACATCACGAACTTTTACATCTTTTTGAATTGCACCGCAAGTTCCAACGCGAATTAAATTTTTAACTCCGTAGCTTTGGATTAATTCGTTTACATAAATAGAAATAGAAGGAACACCCATACCTGTACCTTGAACAGATACACGTTTTCCTTTATAAGTTCCAGTGAAACCTAACATACCACGCACATTATTATAGCAAGTAACGTCCTCTAGAAATGTTTCAGCGATATATTTTGCACGTAATGGATCACCAGGTAATAGAATAGATTCAGCGATTTCACCTTGTTTTGCTTCGATATGTACACTCATAAAAAAGTCCTCCTTATAATGTATTGATAGAAATCAATATCATTTGCATTATACACTACGAATCCTTTCAATTAAAATCTTTTTATTATTTGTAATATGTACAAAATAGGAGGATTTCATAAATCATAATCTAGAATATATATCTTAAGAAGTTTTGTATGAATAGAGACAATAAAAATGGTAGGTGATGTTTTGAAAAATCTTGTCATTGGGCTTATTGCGTTAGTACTTATTGTGGCAGGAGGATTTTACATAAAAAAATATCAAGAAAACGAAGAGACTGTAGGAGATGTTCAGGAAGTAAAGTGGGATGTTTCGAATGGAAAGGGAAATGAGAAAGTAGATATTGTATTTCAGTTGTTAAACAACAAGAATAATGAAATTCGTGGTGTAAATGATCAAATGCGGGCAGTGATTGTAGATGGACAGTTAAAAAACATACAACAAATTAAACCCACATTTGCAGGGAACGGGTCATATAAGTTATCTTCCAAAATAGCGAAAGACGAAGAATATACAATATTTTTATACGAAGACAAAAATAAGTCCGTAGAGTCATTCGCTAGGAAGAATTTTGGTAGAACGAAAGAGGAGAACAATAAGAAAAAAGTGAAATTTCCAATCGACAGTGTACTTACAAAAAAAATAGGAGAGTATGAAGTTTCTCTTTTATTTGGTGCATTACATCCGAATGAACCAGTTACGTTAACATTTCAGTTTCAAGCGAAAAAGGGTGAAAAATTGAAATTGCATTCAGAGAGAGGAGAAGTAGAGTCACTCTATATAGTGGATGAAACGAAGGAGAATTTTTTATACGCTATGCCTGTAGATACGGATGAACAATTACAATACCGAATTACATTTCCTGCCGAGGGCACGTATAAAATGTGGGGGAATTTCTATATAAATGGTAAGAAGTATGAAAAAGAATTTATTGTACAAGTTCAAAAAAGAAAAAACAGCTAAGAATTTAGCTGTTTTTTCTTTTTCCTATTAATTTTGTTACAGAGAGCATTGTAATTGGTAAAGAATGATTCTTCCTAAATGCTAAATATTTACCGCTCCATGCTGGTTTATATTTTTCTTTAAAATGTCGTAATCCGCTGAAACTATACGTATAACGAACGTTATTAAAGATTGCAGCAGCCACTCGTTCAGACCAGAAAGACTGTGTGGATAAACCAACATTTGAAAGTGGTGCCATACCGATATTAAAGGAGTGGTATTCATTTTCTTTTGCCCACTGGAATAAGTGGATGAAAATTGCGTCCATAATGCCGCTAGGCGCATCTGGATAATATCGCATTAAATCGACAGATAATGATCCGTTTTGATATACAGGCATGAATGTTGTGAATGCAATAATTTTTCCATCCGAATCAGATAATGTTGCGATAGGAGCGCGACTAATATATTCACGATCGAAGTATCCGAGTGAAAAACCTTTCTCTTTTTTTCCACCAAGCCATGCATCTGAAACTTTTCTTAACTCTTCATATAATTCGTCGGAGAAAGGTGGCTCATGAATAGAGAATGTATAGCCTTCTCTTTCAAAACGGTTGAAAGTAGCTCGCATGCCAGCGCGTTTCTTTCCTGTTATTGTAAAGGTATTTAAATCAACAACAGCTTCTTCACCAAGCTTAAAGAAGTTATAACCAAAATCGTGGTATAAACTCATCCATTTACTTTCAATTTGATAGAATACACAAATGTATCCAAATCGATCAGCCTCAGCTAAAAACTCTTGCAATACAGTACGATAGGAGGAAGGGTCCCCAATTGGATCACCTAGTACAATAAGTCGTTTTCCAGTTATTGAGAAGAGAATGAGTGCTTTTCCATCACTACTGAAAAAGAACTGTTTATCTCCTAAAAAACCTAAATGACTAAGTACATTTCCACCATGTTCATCTAAGAAGTTTTGTAATCGTTTATCATTAGCTGGTTGCCCGGGAAATTCATTTCGATAACGATTTGCAATGAGTGAACCAATTAGTAAAAAAGTAGGAACAAAAAAGGCAGCTGCTAATGCACTTCGTTTCACTTGTGTAATATTACGAACGACAAAATCAGGTTTGAAAGCTTCTTTTGCACCTGCAAATAAAATACCTAAGTTTTTATATAAATATAACGTTACAAGTAGGAATATAAAAACTTTTACGATATCGGAAAGTGAGACTTCCATTTTCTCACGCACAAACCTTTTACGAAGCATATACAATACAGCGAGTACGATTAATAAAATAAAAGTTTCTTCAACATCAATTCCTTTTAGTGTGTTAAAAATAGCCGCTCCAATTAAAGAAACAATCGTCATATAATAAGAACGTTTTGTTCCGTAATATATCCCCCGCGAAAGAATGAGGAGGAGAATACCGAATGTTAGCGATAAGCTAAAAGAAAATTGAATAAGATGTTTTGGAGCTAGAATATGTAAGGCGTGTGCCCGATTTATACTTGTCGGTAGAATGGTTGATAAAATAACCATTAAGCCAGCAAATACTGTTAAAGCAGCAGATGCCCAAGAACCTAACTTTCCTAGAAAGTCACGCTGCAAAGTCCATATAACACCAGTTGTCTCTAATGCAGGCGCAATAAAAGGTTTATCTTCAAACTTTTTAATGGCTACTCCTGTCATTTCAAAAGCTGCAAAAATGAGACCAAGGCAGAAGGGCAAGATGTAATAGACGAGACGATATAATAACATAGCAGGGAGTAAAACACCTGTATCGATGCCGTATTGCCCAAGCCCAGTTAAGAAGACAAGATCAAATGATCCAAGGCCACCAGGAACAAGACTAACGACACCAGCTAAAGCAGCAATAACATATACGCCTAAAAACTTTTGGAATTCGATTTCAATGCCAAATAATAGTAATATGACGTACATAACAATACCAGCAGATACCCATTCGACTAATGAAACTAATGAGTATAAAACAGTTGGGTTTTTCTCCTCTTCTTCTTGTTCCTCTGTTTGCGTCGCTTTTCTATTTTTTAATTTAGAAAATCCGATATATATAGGGACGAAAAGAGCGAAGAAGATAAGAACAGGCCATAGCCATGGTTTTTCATGCAAAATAAATCTCGTGTCTAATATTCCGATGAGACCAAGAAATGAAAGAATGGCTAATCCATTAATAAAGGCAGTTGTCATCCAAGCGATACTTTTAATAAGTTTTCCATTTTCTTTTATATATGGACGATAAAGCATTGTGCGTACGCCGGCTCCAACAAGACCACCAAACCCGATAAATCCATTTAAAGTATTAGCAATCCACGAGATACGGAAAATCTTTTGGACAGGGATATCAGCTTTTAAGTAACGAAGCATAACATAGTCATAAAAGAACATTGTTGATACAGCGAATGCACCAAGTGTAATTGCTAAAAAGACTCCTCCAGTTGGAATGTTTTTAATTGTATCAATCGCTTCTAAAAAAGAAATGCCCGCTAATTCTTTTTTTGCTTGAAAGAATACAATTGTTAATACAACAAATGGGAAGACAATTTTCCCGATTTGTAAGAAACGTTTCCATGAAAACGACATAAATACAACTCTCCTTGTATAAGAAAACTGAGACAATAATATTATTATGACAAACTTCAAGAAAAATAAAAAGGTAAATTCCTGTATAGGCGAGCTATTTTTTATATAGGTATATTTAAAAGAATATTTTGTTTATCAGAAAATTAAGTTAGAATAAGATGAAAGAAGGAGAGGGGAGTATATGATTATAAAAGGTTATGTAGGATATGAGTTAGAAAAAGCGAAACCTAATACATCAGAAGATTTTTTTAACAGATCTGAAGTGACATATATATTAAATGGTAAAGAGAAAACTTTTTCGGTTTTATACGTTCGATATTTTGAAGAAGTTTTACAAGAAATTACTCCTTTTGAAGGAAATCCAGTGTATAAAGTAGAAGAACAAAACATATATTTGCGTGATATTGTAGCGATATGTTGTTTAGTGAAAGATAAGGAGCTTCGTGCGCAAAAACGTTTGTATTTAAATAATATGGAAGAATTTCAACAATATTTTGATGAGGGAACGGTGTCGAAAGTACAAGAAATATTGGCTGAATTACATAAAAATAAAAGAGTAGAAATAGCGTGAAATGGCAAAGGAGAGAGAAAAATGTCTAATTTGATGGTTGAAAATCAAACAGAACAAGTTTCTATATTTTTAGAAGATGCTATTAATTTGATAACCAATTATGTAAATTATCATACGTTACCTTCTTTATTAGAGGAAACACCAGCAGGGAATGAGCAATATTATAAAGGGGTATTAGCATCAATGAGACGACTTCTCGTTTTTTGCGAAGAAGGACAGGATGCATGTTTTGTTTTGTTGAATAGCCAGCCATTTCGAAAAACAGCAGCTGAAAAAATTTTATATAAGATTTACCATCAAGTAATTGCAGAGTTTTTTTCACCGAAGAGTGATCATTGGTATGAAAATAGTCGGTCTGCATATACAGGGAAAAATTCTATCGTTTTTCAACAAACACCACCTGCATCTTTGGAGCAAGTGATGAAGAGTTTAGAAGGTAAATTTCAATTGATGCGTGAAGAACTAGAATATTATGAGACGGATTATCAGACAAAGATGTTACACAAATATTGATTGAGGAAAAGAAGCTAAGGTGACTTAGCTTCTTTTCCTTTTGTACAGTTATATAAGGGATTTTCATTGAATATAGTTAAGTGGATAGCATTAGGGAGGTGCAACATGAATCAGCAAGGTGTATTTACAGATTACTTTCATGAAGTAGAAAATTGGTGTGAAAGTGTTCTTCACGTATTAGATAGCCGCGCAATGGAAGTGTATGATGTCCATATGCTTGCTTATAAAATTCAGACGTTATTAGAGCGTATGAAAGAGCATGAGTATGAAACAGATGCAGAGTTTATGTATGAAATAAGCGATGATGTAGAACACATTCAGCATCACTTGCAGGAAGTATTTATGCAAGAAGAAGAGGAATATGAATTATATGAAAGAGGGGATAGTGAACGAGCTGTCCCAATTGGAGGACATACACTCCCGCCATTACCTTATCCGTATAATGCATTAGAACCGTATATTTCTAAAGAAATTATGATGTTACATCATGATAAACATCATCGGAGTTACGTGGAAGGGTTAAATAAAGCAGAGAAGATGATGGAAGAAGCGAGAAAAACAAATAAATTTGATTTAATTAAGCATTGGGAAAGGGAAGCGGCTTTTCATGGGTCAGGTCATTACTTACACACGATATTTTGGAATAACATGAAAAAAGACGGTGGTGGAAGTCCAAGAGGAGCTTTTTCACAACAAATTGAACAAGATTTTGGGAGCTTTTTACGTTTCCAAAAACATTTTACAGAAGCGGCCTCTAAAGTAGAAGGTTCAGGCTGGGCAATTCTCGTTTGGGTACCCCGGTCTGGAAGGTTAGAAATTTTGCAAAGTACACTTCATCAATTATTTACACAATGGGATACGATACCGCTCCTTGTACTAGATGTCTGGGAACATGCGTATTATTTACAATACCAAAATCGAAAAGATGAATATATTAAAAACTGGTGGAATGTTGTAAATTGGCCTGATGTAGAAAAAAGGTTTGAAACTGCGAAACAAATTGAATGGACACCATATTAGACGCAAATTCTCTGCGTCTTTTTTAATGGAAGTAGAAGGAAGATTTCGTTCATATTTTAAAAGGCCAAGCATACACTTGTACAAAAAGTGCCAAAAGGACGTGGGGGGAAATATGAGACGAATTTGTGTAATCATTACGCTTCTTATGATGTATGCAAGCGTTATGCCGATTCCTACATATGCAAAGATGAACAGCAATGTCAGTGCTCGAAATGCTGTATTAATGGAGCAACAGTCTGGTCGTGTATTATACGGAAAAGCAGAACATGAGCCTCAAAAAATTGCTAGTATAACAAAAATTATGACCGCTTTATTAGCTGCTGAATCAGGGAAGATGAAAGAAATGGTATCAGTTAGTAATGAAGCGGTGAGGGTGGAAGGATCGGCAATCTATTTAAAGCCTGGACAAAAAGTGAAGTTAGAAGATTTAGTATACGGACTCATGCTTAGATCTGGTAATGACGCAGCGCAAGTAATTGCTGAAAGTGTGGGTGGGAGTATAGATGGATTCGTATATTTAATGAATCAAAAAGCGAAAGAAATTGGAATGAAAGATACGCACTTCTCAAACCCTCATGGCTTAGATGGAGATGGATCACATTATTCGTCGGCTTACGATATGGCATTATTAACGAAATATGCAATGGGAAACGAGACATTTAAGAAAATCTTTGGAACCAAAACATATAAATCAGATTCTTGGGATTACCCGTGGAAAAATAAACATAAGCTGGTAACGTCTTATTATGAATTTGCAACAGGAGGAAAAACAGGCTTTACGAAGAAAGCTGGGCGAACGCTTGTGACAACGGCATCAAAAGATGGACTAGATTTAATTGTCGTAACTTTGAGTGCCTCTAGTGATTGGGATGATCATATGAATTTGTTTGATAAAGGTTTTGAACGTTTCAAACAAACGAAAGTTTTAGGACAAGGAGCAATTGCTGAAATAAATGAAAAGAAGTATGCCAACCATGTTTATACGAAAAATAGTTTTTCGGTACCGTTAACTGAAGAAGAAAAAAAGAACGTAGTATTAAAAGTTGAACTCCATAAAAGTATAAAACTTACGGATGGAGTAAAGGTTGGGAAGACAGACATTTATGTTGGTAATGAAAAAGTTGGAGAACGGAATTTATTTTATAGTAAACGGAAGTTAGTAGCTACAACGGGACTTTACTGGAATAATGTGAAAGAAATTTTTTCTTACATGATAGGTGTTGGGAACGATGGTTAATCTCGTATGGGTAGCGATGGCTGTCATTGGGATTGTATACGCCATGATAAATGGCACGATGGAAGAAGTGAATAAAGCTGTATTTGACGGAGCAAAAGATGCGGTAACGATTTGTATAGGACTTATTAGTGTTTTAGTATTTTGGCTCGGTTTAATGAAAATTGCAGAGGAAGCCGGATTGTTAAAAAAATTAGTTACGCTTTTTATGCCGATAGTAAAAAGGTTGTTTCCAGAAATACCAAAGGATCATCCGTCCATGGGATTTATTCTATCAAATATGATGGCAAACTTTTTTGGTCTAGGTAATGCAGCAACCCCTCTTGGTATTAAAGCGATGGAACAACTGAAAGAGTTAAATGGAGGAAAGGATTCGGCGAGCCGTTCTATGGTGACGTTTCTAGCATTAAATACATCAGCCATTACATTAATTCCTACGACAGTCATTTCCATTCGAATGACGTATGAATCAGCGAATCCTACTGAAATTGTTGGGGTAACATTTATTGCACAAGTACTTTCTATGATTGGAGCAATTTGGATTGACCGCTATTTTTACCGAAGAAGGAGTAGAAAGGGGCGGAAAAAATGAGTATTGTAAATACAATTTCCTTATGGGTAATTCCTTGTGTAATTGGTTTTATCCTTTTATATGGCACAATAAAGAAAGTACCGACGTATGAATCGTTCGTTGAGGGAGGAAAAGAAGGGATTCAAATTGCAATTTCCATCTTACCGTTTATGGTTGGAATGCTTGTGTCTATTTCTATATTCCGGTCTTCAGGTGCGTTAGATGCAATGATATCGGTAATGAAGCCAATGTTAGATTTGATCCATGTTCCAGCAGAAATTGTTCCACTAGCACTTATACGCCCTATTTCAGGCTCTGCTGGTTTAAGTATTACGACCGATTTAATTGCCACATATGGGCCAGATTCGTTTATTGGGAGATTGGCTTCTACGATGCAGGGGAGCACAGATACGACTTTCTATATTTTAACTGTATATTTTGGAGCGGTCGGGATTAGAAAAATGGGTGATGCACTAAAAGTAGGACTTTTTGCAGATTTAATCGGGATTATATGCTCAATTGTGTTCGTTTCTTTATTGTTTCAGTAATACTATTCATTTTTTACGCTATTTCGCTTATAATACGTATACGACCACTATTAAGGTGTAGCTTAATAGTGGTTTTTTTATGTGGTATTTTTGACAAAATGATGAACTTTTATTGTGAGAAATATGAAAAATATGGACAATAATAAAGGGTAAAAACATGATTTGACCTTTATATGTTTATTATCATCGCTATGTTGTTTAAGTAAGATGAAGCGAATAGCCGTAAAGCGTATGCGGTTGCCAAGTCTTTCTAATGTAAGGTAAGATAAATTCGAGGTGAAAAAAAGAAATGGAACGATTACAAAAAGTGATTGCGCAAGCAGGTATTGCATCGAGAAGAAAGGCTGAGGAATTAATTCAGCAAGGAAAAGTGAAAGTTAATGGAAAAATAGTGAAAGAGTTAGGGACAAAAGTAACTCCTCAAGATAAAGTAGAAGTAAATAACATCCCTCTTGAAAAAGAAGAACCTGTTTATTTTTTACTATATAAACCAACTGGCGTAATTTCAAGTGTATCAGACGATAAAGGAAGAAGTGTTGTAACGGACTTTTTCCCGGAAATTACACAACGTTTATTCCCAATCGGACGCTTAGATTATGATACGTCTGGCGTATTATTAATGACAAACGATGGGGACTTCGCAAACGTATTAATGCATCCTAGATATAAAGTTGAAAAAACATATGTTGCAAAAATAAAAGGGCCATTAACAGGTGAGAAAATTCGCATGTTAGAACGCGGTGTTACGTTAGAAGACGGTAAAACAGCACCAGCACGTGTGAAAATTATTTCTTGGGACAAGCGTAAAGAGATGGCTATTGTACAATTAACAATTCATGAAGGACGTAATCGTCAAGTACGTCGTATGTTTGAAGCGTTAGACTGTAAAGTAGTGAAATTAAAACGTGAACGTTATGCTTTCTTAGAAGTAGGAAGCCTGCGACCTGGTGATGCGAGAGAATTGACACCACATGAGGTGAAACAATTACGCGCGCTTGCTTCTACAAAGCCAAGATAAGCTATAGAGTTAAAAATTCACCAGTGGAGTGCTCTGCTGGTGATTTATTCAATACAACATTTACAGAAGATAATACATAACATTTATCGAGGAGAGGAGAAGTAATATGAAGAAAAATCGCTTATTATTTCGCGTTATTATTCTACTCATTTTATGTGGTGCTGTAGGATTTACCCTTTATCAAGGATTCTTTGCTAATAAAGAGAAAATGCAAATCGGAAAAGAAGCACCTAACTTTGTTGTGACGGATTTAGAAGGGAAGAAAATTGAACTAAAAGATTTAAAGGGAAAAGGTGTATTTTTAAACTTTTGGGGCACGTGGTGTAAACCTTGTGAAAAAGAAATGCCTTATATGAATGAATTATATCCAAAGTATAAAGAAAAAGGCGTTGAAATCATAGCGTTAGATGCAGATGAAACGGATATTGCAGTCAAGAACTTTGTGAACCAATATGGTTTGAAATTCCCAGTTGCCATTGATAAAGGACAAAAGATTATAGGAACATATGGAGTAGGTCCATTACCGACAAGCTTTTTGATTGATAAAGATGGAAAAGTAGTGGAGCAAATTATAGGTGAACAAACGAAAGAACAGTTAGAAGGGTATTTAAAGAAAATTACTCCGTAATAAAGAAAGCCTTTACATAAGGGGTGCGTGTCTATAGTGCCTCTGGTTTAAAAATTCTGAGTATTGCGGTAACTTGAGGTTAGAATATACAATAGTACATATAGATACAGGGGCGGTGAGAGTGTTGAAAGAAATTAAATGTGAATGTGGACATGTTAATCCGATAGGAACCGTTTTTTGTGAAGCTTGCGGGAAACCATTTGAAAGCAATGAAAATACAAAACTATTGGATATGCGCTATGAGGGGAGTGCACGGAGATCTCTCACGCAGACAAAAACGATAATCGATAAAATTTGGAGCTTTTTCTCTTCTGTAAAAGTGGGTGTATGGCTAATCGTAATAACTTTAGCTGCATCAGCGATAGGAACTATTTTTCCGCAAGAAATGTACATAACTCCAGGGATTGCACCAGCTGAATATTATAAACAAGAATACGGATTTTTAGGACAATTATACTATCAATTAGGGTTTAATAATTTATACGGTTCATGGTGGTATATGATTTTGATTGCTTCTATCGGTATTTCACTTGTGATATGTAGTTTAGACCGTGTTATTCCACTTTATAAAGCTTTAAAAAAGCAAGGCGTAAAAAGACATCCTAGCTTTTTAAAGAGACAGAGATTATATGGGACTGGTACACCGCAAGAAGGTGATCTGGAAAGAGTGCAAAAGAATTTAAAGAAAAGAAACTATAACGTGAAAGTGGAAGACGGAAACGTTTTAGCAGAAAAGGGACGCTTCTCGCGTTGGGGTCCATATGTAAATCATATCGGCCTTATTATCTTTTTATTCGGTGCGATGCTTCGTTTTTTACCGAGTATGTACGTAGACGAAGCACTTTGGTTACGTGACGGTGAAACGAAAGAGATACCAGGGACGGATGGACAATACTACTTAAAAAACGAGAAATTTATAAAAGAAGTTTATGATAAAAGTAAGGACAAGGAAGTTTTTGATGAAGCGATTGATCGTGTAGGCGATAAAATGATTGCGAAAAACTTCCAAACGAATGCCGTATTATATAAAGCAGTAGGAGAAAATATAGCAGGACAAAAACCGAAATTAGAAAAAGTAAAAGAAGCGGAAATTCGAGTGAATGAACCATTGAAATTTGATCAATTTGCAGTGTATCAAGTGGATTATAAAGAAAGTGAATTTAAAAGTATGTCCTTTAACTTGCAAAATAAAGAAAATAATCAAAAGTGGGGACCGATTAAAGTAGATTTAACGAATCCTAAGGAAAAATATGATTTAGGAAATGGTTATTCTCTGGAACTATTAAGCTATTTTCCTGATTTTTATTTTGATGAGAATGGAAAACCAAATACAAAAACGAAATTACCAAACAATCCTGCATTTGTATTTAAAATGTTTACACCTGAAACACCAGATGGTGAAGTGAGTTTTGTTGGTATTCAGCAAAATATAGAACCAGATGGAAACAACAAATATAAAATGTCGTTTGCAGGTGTTGAAATGCAAAATGCAACAGCACTTACTGTAAGAAAAGATTTAACGCTTTGGATTCTCGGCATTGGAGGATTTATATTTATGGTTGGTGTCATTCAAGGTATGTATTGGAATCATCGCCGTATTTGGATACAACGTGTTAATGATGAATGGTGGATTGCAGGGCATACAAATAAAAATTGGTTCGGTTTAAAGAAAGATATTGAAAGAGTAATAGAAGGTACAGCAATTCCACAGCCAAATGATAAAGTAATCGATAAAAAAATTAGTTAAGGTGGGGAAACGATATGGTGCAAATAAGTAGTAACTTTCTCTTTACCGCATTTATTTTATATTTAATTGCGACTCTATTTTTTGGGGGAGCCATTAAAGAAAAGGGTCATAAATGGGCAAATGTAGGAATAACGATTACAATTTTAGGGTTTATAGCACAAACAGTATATTTTGTTACAAGGTGGATTGCATCAGGGCATGCGCCAGTTAGTAACTTTTTTGAATTCGGTACATTTTTCGGCATGATGCTTGTAGGAGCATTTATTGTCATGTATTTTATGTACCGTGTAAGCATAATCGGACTATTTGCATTACCAGTTGCGCTTTTATTAATTGCCTATGCAAGTATGTTTCCGAGGGAAATATCTCCGCTTATTCCATCTTTAAAAAGTAATTGGTTACATATTCACGTGACGACTGCAGCAGCAGGACAAGCCATTTTAGCGATTAGTTTTATTACAGGCGTTATGTATTTATTGAAAAATGTAGATCAATCGACGAGAAGTAAACGTACATTTTGGCTAGAGACGGTAGTATTTACACTTGTTTGTACAGTTGGATTTATTGGAGTAACAACGGTATTTTCTAGTATGAAATATGAAGCGAAGTTTCAATGGATTGATAAAAATGAACAACAACTGGAAATGAAGTACAATCTTCCGGCTTTAGTTGGACCGCATGAAGGGAAGTTACTGACAGAAAATAAATTAGAACCGGCAGTTGAAGTTCCAGCAATTGTAAATGCAAAAAAATTAAATACTGTTATTTGGTCAGTGTTAGTTGGGACATTACTGTATATTGTATTAAGACTCGTTTTACGGAAGCGAGTATCGGCGGCACTTCAGCCGTTAGTAAAGAATACGAATAGTGATCTACTAGATGAAATCGGATATCGATCTATTGCAATTGGATTCCCAGTTTTCACATTAGGTGCATTAATTTTTGCGATGATTTGGGCTCAAATAGCGTGGACGCGCTTTTGGGGCTGGGATCCGAAAGAGGTTTGGGCACTTATAACGTGGCTCTTTTATGCTGCAGTACTACATTTACGATTATCTAAAGGGTGGCATGGAGAGAAATCAGCTTGGCTTGCAGTAATTGGTTTTGCAATCATTATGTTTAACTTTATTGTAGTAAACTTAATTATTGCCGGTTTACATTCATATGCATAGAGAAATAAAATAGGAGAGTGCATGTCACTTTCCTATTTTATTTTTGTCAACTTTTCTTCTTTTTTGAGAAAAACATGACAAAGTAGCGGTTGATTTTGTAAAATGATGTCGAGGACATTATATACAGTTCAAAAAAAATACATAGTTTTGGAAAAAAATTGAACAAAATTTATTATTCTTGTGAAGCATAATATGGGAAGTGAAACATTTAGAAGATTGCTTAAATAAACGAGAATAGCGCAACATAATAGTTAAAGAAGGGTAGGTGTGAACCGCTGAGGTGAGAGTACGCAGCGGGTAGAGATGGAAAATGAATCAAGAATTTTAATTGTAGATGATGAGGATCGTATTCGTCGTTTATTGAAAATGTACTTAGAAAGAGAACAATATACGATTGAGGAAGCAGATAATGGTGATACAGCTTTAGAAATGGCGTTGCAAAATGATTACGATTTAATCTTATTAGATCTTATGATGCCTGGTAAAGATGGCATTGAAGTATGTAAAGGGGTTCGTGAGAAGAAAGCGACACCAATTATTATGCTGACAGCAAAAGGTGAAGAAGTAAATAGAGTACAAGGATTTGAAGTTGGAACAGATGATTATATTGTAAAGCCGTTTAGTCCACGTGAGGTCGTGCTACGTGTGAAAGCGGTATTACGTCGTGCTGTACCAACAACATTCTTTACACAAGATACAACGACAAAAGATGTTACTGTATTCCCTCACTTAACAATTGATAACGATGCACACCGTGTTACTGCAGATGGCAATGAAGTAAACTTAACGCCGAAAGAATATGAGTTACTATTATTTTTAGCGAAAGCTCCTGATAAAGTATTCGATCGTGAGCAGCTGTTAAAAGAAGTATGGCAATATGAATTCTTCGGAGATTTACGTACAGTTGATACACATGTAAAGCGTTTACGTGAGAAGTTAAGCAAAAAATCACCAGATGCAGCGAAAATGATTGTTACTGTTTGGGGTGTAGGTTACAAATTTGAGGTTGTGAACGACTGATGCTTTGGAGAAGTGTAGTAGGGAAGTTATGGATGACCATATTACTTCTCGTTTCGTTTGTTCTTGGATTTGTTGCGATTTTACTTTCACAATTTTTTAGAACGTATTATGTTGATATGAGTGAAAATAGACTTCAAAAAGTCGCAACAAGTGTTACAGAATTAATTGAAGAAGGTGCCGATGTAAAAACGATTGAGAACATCGCGTACAAATTCTCTGATCCACTTTCAAGGATTGTTATTGTAGAAGATGGCAAGGAAATCTCTTCTTCACCGAAACAAGAAGGGTTAGTCACTCTTACAATGGATGATTTAAAAGAAGATAAAGAATTAGCCGCTGTTTTTACGGACAAAAAAGAAATTAAGAACAACATTAGAAAAGCTTCTGATAGTAGAAAGAATAAAAGCACTGAAAATGATATTGTGATCGTTGGGAAACCAGTGCAATCAAAAAATCAAAGCGCAGTGTTCGTATATGAATCTTTACAAGTGCCAATAAAAGATATGGAGAGAACGACTGATTTCATTTTCTTAGCCGCTGGGATTGCGATTATATTAACAACTTTCTTTGCGTTCTTCTTATCTACTCGGATTACAGCACCGCTTCGTAAAATGCGTGAGGTTGCTTTTGAAGTGTCACGTGGGAAATTTGATGCAAAGGCTCCTATGGTATCTCAGGACGAAATTGGTGAGCTGGCAACGGCCTTAAATCAAATGGGTAAACAGTTGAAGTTTAATATGAATGCTTTGCAGCAAGAAAAAGAACAGTTAGCCAGTATTTTGAGTAGTATGGCGGATGGAGTTATTACGTTAAATCAAGAAGGTGAAGTCGTAGTTATTAATCCACCGGCTGAACATTTCTTACAAGTTTGGCAAGAAGAAAAAGAGATAGAGTTAAGTAAAAAATTACCTTCTGAACTTGTGGAACTATTCCATCTCGTTGTAGAAAGCGAGCAACAACAAGTTGTTGAAATTAATTTACAAAAAGGGAACTATGTAGTTCTTATGACACCACTTTACAATCAAACGAAAATTCGTGGGGCTGTAGCGGTACTGCGAGATATGACGGAAGAACGTCGTCTTGAGAAAATGCGTCAAGACTTTATTGCGAATGTATCACATGAACTTCGTACACCGATGGTCATGCTGCAAGGGTATAGTGAAGCGATTTTAGATGATATTGTGCAAACGAAAGAGGAAATAGATGAGTTTGTTCAAATCATTTATGATGAATCCGTTCGTTTAGGTAAACTTGTAAATGAATTGTTAGATTTAGCTCGTATGGAAAGCGGTCACGTAGAGTTACATATTGGTGAAGTGGACATACATCCATTTGTGGAAAAAATTGGTCGTAAATTCCAAGGGATTGCAAAGGATAAAGAAGTTGAACTAACAGTTGATTTCCGGAATCAGATTGAAGAATATGCGTTTGATGCAGATCGGATGGAACAAGTGTTGACGAACTTGATTGATAACGCAATTCGTCATACGAATGCGGGTGGACATGTAACGCTTGTAATTGATACGAAAAATAATGGCCTCATTTTTGAAGTACAAGATTCGGGTGCAGGCATTCCAGAAGAGGATATTCCATTTTTATTTGATCGTTTCTATAAAGCTGATAAAGCAAGAACACGTGGGAAAAAGGGTGGAACAGGACTCGGGCTTGCGATTGCGAAAAATATTGTTCAAGGCCATGACGGTAAAATTGCTGTATCAAGTGTTGTTGGAGAAGGAACTACATTCTCTGTATATTTACCGAATCGTATAATTTAGATATGTGTTTTTAAAGTTGATAATGAATAAAGTTCTGCTGTTTTTTATTTTTTTGTAAACTCAATTAAATAAAGAATGGTAGAACTTTTTTCTATCTTGATCGAATCAAGAATAACAAGAGAGGGGCTGTGAAGAAATGAAATTATATACAAAAACAGGAGATAAAGGAACGACAAGTGTAATAGGTGGCAGGGTTGATAAAGATGATATCCGTGTGGAAGCGTATGGAACAATAGACGAGGCAAATTCTCATATTGGATATGCAATGACTAAGGTTCAAGGCGGGGCTTTTAGAGATATTTACAATGAGCTCGAAAATATTCAACATGAACTATTTGATTGCGGAGGAGACTTGGCAATAGTGGAACAAAAAATTCCTTATAAAGTGACAATTGAGATGGTTGAAAGTTTAGAAAGAAAGATTGATTTATATATAGAAGAAGCCCCGCCATTAGAACGCTTTATTTTGCCAGGTGGTAGCGAGGCGGCGGCTACTATTCATATTGCACGTACTGTTGTAAGGAGAGCAGAACGCTCTATAGTATCATTGCAAAAAGAAGTGAAAATAAATGAAGTTGTCTTAAAGTATGTAAATAGATTATCTGATTATTTGTTTGCGATAGCTCGAGTAATAAATGCCCGATTACAAGTGAAAGATGTGGAGTATAACCGTAGTGCATTAGTTTTTCGTGATAAGAAAGAGAAGGAAGTGGAGTAATTCACTTTCTTTTTTTTGTATACTTTTTTCTGTAATATACCAAAATAGAGAAGGTATGGTGGTAATTAGAAAACGGAGGATGTATATGAAAGTTTTAAAATGCGGCGTCATGTTATTGAGTATACTGTTTGTATCTCAATTACATGTTTATGCAGAAGAAAATCGATGGACATGGCCTGTTGAAGGTCAGATAAGTGATTATTTTGGGACAAGGCATGGAAAACATTATGGTATTGATGTAGCTGCGCCGATTGGAACGCCTGTGGCAGCTATTCAAGATGGTAGGGTAACGAAGTCTTATTATTCAAGTAGTTATGGAAATGTTGTATTTATTAAACACGGAGAATATGAGGCTGTATATGCACATTTAAATAAGAGATATGTGGGGCAGGGAGATTATATTTCCAAAGGAGAAAAAATTGGAGAAGTAGGGAACACGGGAGAATCGCGAGGTGCACACTTACATCTAGAACTTCATCAAGGAAGATGGACGATGGCGAAAAAGAATGCGATGAACCCATTGCTTGTTTTAAATGAACAAAGAAATGAAGTTGTTTCTTCATCATTATATGTCGTACAAAAAGGGGATACTTTAGTTAGTATTGCACGGAAATTTAGTATGACACTTAAGGAAATTAAAGAAAAAAATGGATTGCAGCAAGAGCTAATTTATCCTAATCAACAATTATATGTTAAGTGAAGGAAACATCTCAAAAATTAAACTTTGAACAAATTTATGTTCTTCTTAAATAAGGTTCAATGTAAATGAAATTATATGGGCGCTTTTGCTAGAACTATTGAGTGAATTAGAGCATCTATATCTAAAAGAAAACCGTCCCAAAATTTATTTTGGGACGGCTTCTTTTACCAAAAAATAAAGACACATATAAATCCAGAAATAGCTAAATAGCTATATAAGTAAAAAACTTTTGTTCTTGTTTTCTCTTTTGTTCGAAACAGTACGATAGTCGGTTCAATTAAACCGATTGTCAAACAAAGTAGGCCAAGAAGCATACAACCAATCGAGATAGAATACAGGGCGATTTGTGGTGCTTGAAATGGAATCATCCATTTTAATAAAAATGCAATAAGTGCAGTGTAACAAATACTACCGATGTATTTATTCAGTGGTGTATTAGAACGAAAACCAGGAAGTTTTTTTAAGAAAGAGCGGGAAACAACTTCTGTTTGTAAAGATGTATGCTCTTCAATAATTTTTTGAGCTTCTTTTCCTTTTTGAAAAAGAGATAAGATCCAATTTCGCTCACCCTGAAAAATAAATTGAGAAGTTGTCAAATAGTGATCAATCTTCACTTTATTCCAACTCTTCCACGGATGACGCTCACACAATTTTAATTTACTTTCTGTTTTTTTATCATACTGATAAATACTGATGCCATCTTCATCGAAAGTAGCATAGTATGTCTCGTTTGAGAATGTGCCTAAATCAATTGGGCAGTAGAAAAGTAATTCTTTTTTTAAGTAAAAGTATTCTTTTCTTAAGTTTTTTTTCATTGCTTCTCGAATAGAATGTCTCTTGTCTTTTTTCATGACATTTCCTCCATAACTCAGAAAATGTTCTTATCTTAACAATTCAATATCTTATCACTTTTAATTATATATGACTAGGTAATTCAAAAGAGAAATGCCGAATAATAAAAAATATGGATTGTATTGTAAAATATCTCGCAATTTATTTTTTGTTACGAAAAATAAATAACTAATTTTAAATAAGTTACAATTTTTTAGTTCACAATGTTATGAGGTTGTTGTATAATGAAGGGGAAAATAGAATATCGGTCTATCTTCGGGGCAGGGTGAAAATCCCGACCGGCGGTGATGAACTATTTATGATTTTGTTCTAAGCCCGCGAGCCGTTAAGGCAGGATTTGGTGTGATTCCAAAGCCGACAGTATAGTCTGGATGGGAGAAGATGGAGGTTCAAGCGTTCAAAAAAGATATGGATTTGAACGTCTGTTTGATGTGCCTTAAATTCTCCCTTTGTGTAAAACACAAAGGGTTTTTTCGTTCTATGAAAAAATAGGCATAGCAGAACCTTTCCACTTTCCATGAGATGATCGATGGAAAAGGAGAGAGAAAGATGAAACAAAAAAACAGTGTAGTGCAGATGGTGAGTGTAGCGATGCTAAGTAGTATTGCATATTTACTAATGATGTTAGATTTTCCGTTCCCAGGGCTTCCGCCATTTTTGAAAATTGATTTTAGTGATGTACCAGCTCTAATTGCAGCAATTATCTTTGGACCAGTAGCAGGAGTGATTGTAGAGGCGATAAAGAACATTTTACATTACGGGATTCAAGGAAGTTTAACGGGAGTACCAGTTGGAGAGATTGCAAACTTTATTGCAGGATGCTTATTTATTGGACCAGCAGCTTTCTTATTTAGAAAGTATCGTACTGTGAAGAGTTTAACTACAGGATTAATGCTAGGGACAATTACAATGGCACTTATTATGAGTGTATTAAACTACATCATCATATTCCCGGCTTACACTTGGTTTTTAAATTCACCGGCTATGTCTAGCGAAGCTATAAGAACAACGGTTGTAACGGCAATCTTACCATTTAATTTAATTAAAGGGATTGTTGTAACAATTGTATTTGTAGCATTATTCTCACGCCTGAAAGTATGGGTGTTTGCAAAAATGAAAAATGCATAATATATATTAAAACCATTAGTAGTGTGAAACTACTAATGGTTTTTTATTAAGGAAAATAAAATTTAGATACAAAAAATGCCCCTCATCAATATGAGGGGCATTTTTTGAAGTTAATAAAAGACTATTCGAATTTTAAAGCGTCTCCGTCGAATGATTCGTCAGCAACTTTAATTGAGTCAGTTGGACAGCCTTCGAATGCATCCATCATATCTTCAATTAATACATCTGGAATTTCAACGATACCTTGGTTATCATCTAATGTTACAAATGCAATACCTTCATCATCATAGTCATAAATGTCTGGTGCAGCAGCGCCACAAGCACCACATGCAATACAAGTATCTTTATCAACGATTGTATATTTTGCCATCTTTTTTCCCTCCTGATAATATGTATGTGAAAAGCTCGCCATAAAAATTATAACCTTATTGTAAAACGGTTTGTAAAACTTTTCAACATAAAATTATAATGATAATGCTTATCAATTAGAGTGTCAACTTATTTTTGAATTATGTCATAAGATTTTCAAAATACGTAAATATGATTTCGTTTGATACAATAGAATATATACAAGTATATAGTTCTCATATGATAAGTTTAATGAGCGAAAGTAGATAGTGTAATTGTACTGAAAAGAATGAAGTTAAGATTGGAAGGTGGAAGCGGTCATGCAAATACAATATACTTTGTTGCATTGTTTAAAACAATTGAATGGTGAAAGAACCGTTTCTTCTATTTATTATTTACTAAAGGGCAAACGCTCTTCGCAAACTTTACAAGATGGAAATATGTTCCGAATTTCTTTTTTGTTCGGAATATACAAATCATTGAATAGAAATGACTATGATGGTGAAGTTGCAAAGTTGTTGCAAGCGAATTTTATTCAAGAAATACATGAAAATACATATGTGTTAACACCTACGGGTAAAATGCAGTTACATAAATGGGAGGAAGTTTATGCTTTTCCGGCGCATTTGCATGGTTTACATTATGGTGAATTAGGTGAAACATTTTGGAAAAGATTATCATTAATTATTCAAACTATATCAAATTTACAACAGAATAATACGAAGTTTATCCCAATTCAGCAAGATACAGAAATAATGATGTGGGTGAAACGTTTTCTAACAGGAATACCATATAAGAGAAGTGAGTTGGCGAGAAAACTATGGACGGAAGTATATAATCTTTTAGAAAAGAGCAATACGATAGAAGCGACGATTGTAACATATCGACTAACGGGTTATGAACGTATTGGTTGTACATTGCAACAATTAGCAGAAATTACGAAACAAGATATATTCAGGGTGTATTTTTTATTTTGGGGTACAATGCATTTCTTTATACAAGAAGTTCGTGATAAAGAAAATGAATTTCCACTATTAGCTGAAATTATATCTTATCCAAATGAAAGAGCTGAATTATTTAGTTTATCGACGAAAAAAACATATAATTTTTGGAGACAAGGACGTTCTTTAGAAGAAATAGCGACGATTCGGAATTTAAAGGTTGCAACGATAGAAGATCATTTTGTTGAAATTGCTTTGCGAGAAAAAGATTTTTCTATTGAAATGTTTATGGAAAAAGAAAAGATAGACAAAGTAATAAAAGTAATTGAAGCATTGCAAACGCGGAAGTTACGTGTTTTGAAACAAGCGGTTGGAGAAGATATCTCTTATTTTGAAGTTCGTCTTGTATTAGCGCGGATGGAGGGTGTAAATGAAACTTGAAGAATATTTATATAAGTGGTTTGGATATTCTGAATTTCGTCCAGGTCAAAAAGGAGTTATTACAGATTTATTAGAAGGAAAAGATGTGATAGCAATGCTTCCGACTGGAAGAGGGAAATCTATGTGCTATCAGTTTCCGGGGCTTATGCGAGAAGGAACAGTGCTTGTTGTATCACCGTTATTATCTTTAATGGAAGATCAAGTAACACAATTAAAGTATGTTGTGAAAAACCGAGTAATAGCATTTAATAGTTTTCGGACATTAAATGAAAAAAGAGAAGCGATGAAAAAATTATCTTCATATAAATTTATTTTTGTTTCACCAGAGATGTTACAGTCGGAGTTATTAATTAGGGAATTGAAGAAAATTCATATTTCATTATTTGTTGTTGATGAGGCTCATTGTATTTCTCAATGGGGTTATGATTTTAGACCGGACTATAAAAAACTAAATGTAGTTATTGAAAATATTGGTTCTCCTACAGTATTAGCATTGACAGCCACAGCGACAAAAGGGGTACTGCAGGATATCGCAAATAGTTTAAATTTAAAGGGTGCCGCGGAACATGTATACTCTATTGACCGTCCTAATATTGCAATGGATGTGCAATTTGTAGAGACGATAGAAGAAAAGAAAGAGGCGCTTTTAGAGCAGGTGATGTATTTACAAGGGCCGGGGATTGTATATTGCTCAAGTAGAGCGTGGACAGAAAGGTTAACGGAATACTTGAGAGGAAAAGGTGTTACTGGTGTAGCTTTTTATCATGGTGGTATGGAACATGAAGAGCGTATGTTAATTCAACAGCAGTTTATGAACGATCAACTGCAACTTGTAATATGCACAAGTGCATTTGGTATGGGGGTAAATAAGGCGAATACGCGATATATTATTCATTTTCATTATCCAACTAATATAGCTTCTTACTTACAAGAAATCGGAAGAGCTGGAAGAGATGGCGAACCGAGTATAGCTATTTTATTATGTAGTCCGTTGGATCATGATTTACCAATTTCAATCATTGAGGATGAATTGCCAAGTAAGTCACAAATACAATTTTTATTTTCTTTACTACAAGAAAGAATGTTTCAAACGAAAGAATTACCAATAGAAGATGTAGAAGAAATTTGTTATAATGCAGCAAGATTTAATGAGCAATATTGGCGTTTCGTTCGTTATCATCTCGAACAGGTTGGAATTATACAACAACGAAGATTATTATTAGAAGGTTTGTCAGATGAAATTATGAACCGATTAATAGCTGAAGTAGAAATAAGGTTGCGTAATAAATATAGTGAGCTAGAAAATATGAAGTCATGGATACAAGTTAAAGGATGTAGACGTGAATATGTGCTGCAACAGTTCGGTTATAGGAAAGAGCAAGAGTTAATTAATTGCTGCGATTATTGCGGTATTACAAAAGAAGATTATAAAAAAAGACGAGCGCAACAATCGGATTTCGACTATAATTGGGAAACAGAGTTACAAAAGCTTTTCGGCCTAGAAAAGATGGAGGAATGATGAACATTCAAAGGCATAATGTTGAAGATATGAGTCCGCAGGAAATAAGGCTGAATCTATATATAACACAGTTAATTATTATCGGTATTGGCTGTTTACTGGCATATATATTATTTCAAGATGTAAAAGAAGTCTTTAATTTATGGA
This sequence comes from Bacillus sp. ISO11, assembly GCF_003458115.1. Classification (NCBI taxonomy): domain Bacteria; kingdom Bacillati; phylum Bacillota; class Bacilli; order Caryophanales; family Bacillaceae; genus Bacillus; species Bacillus sp. ISO11. The sequence goes on from NZ_QXCO01000022.1 coordinate 53,268, forward strand.
AATGGGAACCAGTATCTATACTTATTATAGGTGGTTTGTTAGCGATTGGTATTGTGTTATTAGATTATGTTGCAATGCGAGTGTTTCCGGAGTCTTGGTTTGATGATGGTGGTATTAACGATAAGATGTTTCGAGGAATGTCCGTTCTGCATTTACTCGTTATTACGTTCTTAATTGGTTTTGCAGAAGAATTTTTATTTAGAGGTGTAGTACAGACTCATTTTGGAATTGTAATTGCGAGCTTCGTATTTGCAGTGTTACATATTCGTTATATAACAAAGCCATTTTTGTTTTGTTTCGTCTGTTTCATTAGTTTTGTCTTTGGTTATGTATTTGAATGGACAGGAAATTTGTTTATAACAATCTTTGCACACTTTCTTGTTGATTTTATAATGGGACTCCAATTAAGAAAATAAATGGAAGGTGGTGGTGAACAACATGAGGAAACGAATTCCTGATTTTGAAGAGGAATTAGAAGTTGAGCGAGTGGAAGAAAAAGAAAGTTTACCGCCGCGTAGTGAAATTCATAGAAATAAAGAAAAAAAACAAAAGTTTAAAATAAATCACATTTTCGTCCGGGTTTTAACATTTCTATTCATTCTGCTGCCGATTAGTATTTTGTGGTACACGGATAAATATATTCAGGTGAAGGGTGATAGTAATAATGCCGGAAAAAGTGCGTTTGAAGTAATCTTCTTTGATTCAGCTAAATCTGAGTCGCGGAAACATTCTGAAAAATTAATAACGCATACTGTGAAAGAGGGAGAAACTTTAGAAAGTATAGCGAAGCAATATTTTTCAGATGGAAATGGAATTGAAGTAATTAAAAAGTATAATAACTTGCAAGACGATGAAGTGAGTGCAGGTCAAGAATTAAAAATTCCGATAAAAGATAAGTCCACAAAGCAAGAAAGCTAGTGAGTTAAGCGATCACAGTTTGTTATAAAAGCCTAGGATTATCTTTATGAGGAGGGGAGTCAAAAATATGATATGGATTATATTATTCAGTACTCTCATAGGCATGGGGATTTTATTGCTTCTTGTGATGTATAAAGAAGCGATGCGTAATACGGTGTTGGAACATACTTTAGTATTTAAAGAATTTCCGAAAAGTTTTCAAAAAGTAAATGTGTTTTTTATTTCTGATATTCATAGAAGAGTCATTTCGAATTTGTTAATTGAACAAGTAAAAGGAAAAGTAGATCTCGTAATTATCGGAGGAGATTTAGCAGAGAAAGGTGTCTCTTTATCAAAAATCTCTGCGAATATTCAAAAGTTAAGAGAGATAGCTCCTGTATATTTTGTGTGGGGAAACAATGATTATGAGATAGAATATCATGAATTAGATGCGTTATTATTAGAAAATAACGTAAAAGTTTTAGATAATACAAGAGTGGTATTTGAGTCTGAATTAGGCGAGAAAATTTGTTTGCTCGGTATAGATGATGTTGGATTGCACCGTGATCGTCTAGATTTGGCATTGGCGGATTGTAAAGAAGATGGTTTTCGTATCCTAGTTAGTCACAACCCTGATATAATAAAAAAAATGTCTGGAAATGAACAGATTTCACTTGTCTTAAGTGGACATACGCATGGAGGGCAAATCCGATTATTCCCATCTAAAAAATATTTAAAAGGTGGCGTATATAACCATTTAAATACGATTCTCTTTGTTAGTAATGGGTATGGAACAACATTGATACCACTTCGTTTCCGAGCACCTGCTCAAACACACATCATTACATTGTGCGGAGGGAAATGATGCCAACTCTTAATGGGAAATACAATATAAAAGCCGTTTCGAATATAATTGGAGTTCAGCCGAGTACGCTTCGTGCATGGGAAAGACGATATCAAATTATTGCCCCAAAGCGGAATCAAGCTGGGCATCGTTTATATACAGAAGAGCATATTCAAATTTTAAAATGGTTAATGGAAAAAGTTTCTTCCGGTATGATGATTGGACAAGCAGTTCGATTATTAGAAGAGAATCGTTTGCAGAGTACAGTTCAAAAAGAGATACATTTCGATAAAGAAGTTGTTTTAGTGGACGATTTGCTACAAGCTTTGTTAAAATTTGATGAAATTACAATTGCTGCATTATTAAACGAAGCTTTTAGTATATATTCAACAGAGAAGGTTGTTGCCAGTATTGTTCTTCGAGTGACAGACAAATTATTAACGTCAAAAAATAATAATGAGATTTCAATGGTGCAATTTCAATATGCACTATCATTTTTACAAACGCGTCTAGGGATGGTGTATCACAATGCCTCAATGTTTTCCTCTTTACACAAAGTTATTGTGTTAGAAAAGGATGCATTGAAAGGATTTATTTTTTCAACTTATTTACGCTTAAAAGGATATGAGGCGATATATATTAGGACAAGCTTAGCTGAAGATGGTATGTTATCAGCGGTAGAGGAAATACAGCCGAAATATGTATTTGTATCTTTTGCTGACGAACAAGAAATGAAAAAGACGATGAACTTTATAAATTTATTACAAGAAAAAAGGGAATCTCTTTTAGTTGGATTTATCGGAAAGCTAGGCGTTCTAAACCAGTTGGACATTGAAACAATCCTAATTGGTGATACGAAAGAAGAATGGGATGGATGGTTAAAAATGTCGGAATAGTTGTTCGAAAAGAACCATCTATTTTCTATTTCATATAATAAAAATTAGATGCATTGGTTACGTAGGGAGGGTATGAGATGAGGCTGGAACGATTAAATTACAATAAGATAAAAATTTTTCTAACATTTGATGATTTATCTGAACGAGGATTAACGAAAGAAGATTTATGGAGAAATGCACCGAAAGTACAGCAATTATTTCGTGATATGATGCAAGAAGCAAATAAGGAATTAGGGTTTGAAGCAGATGGTCCGATTGCAGTTGAAGTGTTTTCTCTACAAGCACAAGGGATGGTTGTAATTGTAACGAAAGAAAATCAAGAAATGGATACAGATGATGAGTTCCGTGACGAGTTTATTGAAATGCAAGTGACTCTAGATGAAAGTGAGCATATATTATATGAGTTTGCTACGCTAGATGACGTAATTAACCTGTCGAATCGCTTATATAACCTTGGTGTAACTGGCGGAAAGCTATATACGTGGGATGAGCGCTTCTATCTTTGGGTGGAAGAAGAGGAACAAATTCAATTGTTAAAGGCGGATTTTATAGCTATTTTAGCGGAATACGGTAATCCGTCTACAGCAACCATTTATCGCATCATGGAGTACGGTAAAGAATTAATGGATGTTAACGCGATAGAGCAAATACACAATTACTTTGTGAAAAAACAAAACCTCAGCTAATACAACATAGCTGAGGTTTTGTTTTTATTTGGAGAAGGGAAGGGATGATTGTAAATACTCGAACATACTTTTTGAAAATAAAATATGCAGTTTTATGGGAGTGTGGTTGATGGAAATAAAAAATATTTAAATATTTAAGTATTTTACTTTTCTAAAAGTAATAAAAGGACTATAATAATAGTGAAAACGCTTGCAACAGAAAATAGTTTGTATATATTTGTTAGCGTTTTCTATTGCATTCCAAATTTAAGGGTGTATACTAGGCAATGAAGGTTTACTAAACAAGTGAAATTACAGGGGGTTTACTTACTATGGTAGCCGAAAAGGGAACTCAAACAAAAACACAACAACAAAGGGAACAACATTTTGAACTATTGAATTCAACACAAATTGTTATTAGTGAAGCGTTAGAAAAATTGGGTTATCCAAACGAAGTATATGAATTATTAAAAGAACCAATTCGTATGATGACAGTGAAAATACCAGTTCGTATGGATGACGGGACTGTTAAAATATTTACAGGATATCGTGCACAACATAATGATGCTGTTGGTCCAACGAAAGGTGGGATTCGCTTCCATCCGAATGTAACAGAAAATGAAGTGAAAGCACTTTCAATCTGGATGAGTTTAAAATGTGGTATTGTTGATTTACCATATGGTGGAGGTAAGGGTGGAATTATTTGTGATCCACGTGAAATGTCATTCCGTGAGTTAGAAAGATTAAGCCGCGGTTATGTACGAGCAATTAGCCAAATCGTAGGACCGACGAAAGATATTCCAGCTCCAGATGTATTCACAAACTCTCAAATTATGGCATGGATGATGGATGAGTATAGCCGTATTGATGAATTTAATTCACCAGGATTTATTACAGGTAAACCGCTTGTATTAGGTGGATCACATGGACGTGAAACAGCAACAGCGAAAGGTGTAACAATTTGTATTCGCGAAGCTGCGAAAAAACGTGGCATTGATATTAAGGGTGCACGCGTTGTTGTTCAAGGATTCGGTAATGCTGGTAGCTTCTTAGCTAAATTTATGCATGATGCAGGTGCGAAAGTTATTGCAATCTCAGATGCTTACGGCGCGTTACATGATCCAAATGGATTAGATATTGATTATTTATTAGACCGTCGTGATAGCTTCGGTACAGTAACAAAGCTATTTAACAATACAATTTCAAACAAAGAATTGTTAGAACTTGATTGCGATATTTTAGTTCCAGCTGCAATTGAGAACCAAATTACAGAAGAAAATGCTAATGATATTAAAGCAAAAATCGTTGTTGAAGCTGCAAATGGTCCAACAACATTAGAAGCGACTAAAATTTTAACAGATCGCGGAATTTTACTTGTTCCAGACGTGTTAGCAAGTGCTGGTGGTGTAACAGTATCTTACTTTGAGTGGGTACAAAATAACCAAGGTTACTACTGGACTGAAGAAGAAGTAGAACAACGTTTAGAAAAAGTAATGGTAAGATCATTTGATTCTATTTATGAAACAGCACAAGTTCGTAAAGTGAACATGCGCTTAGCGGCGTACATGGTTGGTGTTCGTAAAATGGCTGAAGCAAGCCGCTTCAGAGGTTGGGTATAAAATATTATATCTTGAGAAAACGTGATTTCCTTTCGAGGGAATCACGTTTTTTTGTTGAAGTATTAAATGAGGTGTTGTATATGGAGAATGAAATGTTGGAACGAGTAGAACAATTAGAAGAAAAGGTTAATAGGTTAGAGGGAGAACTCGCAAGAACGATGAAAGCTCGCAAAATAAGTACCGTTCGGATGTTCGGGGAAGGGCTACTGTTTCTGATATTTGGTGTGGTTGTAGTAGGGCCGATTATTGCCGTTGTAATCTCAATTTTTACTTGGCTTGCTGAAAAATAAAATAAAAATAAAAAGAACGCTTGTTCTATGCGAACAAACGTGCTATACTCTCCTTAGATAAACAAAACGGAAATGATTTTAAGGAGAGATAAATGATGAAAATGACAGTAGACCAAAGATTTATGATGCCAGCAGATGTTGTAGAGCGAGTGGAAGTATTACGAAACAAACAAAGCAAGCGTGGCACATTATTACAATCGGTAAATAAATTTTTCGGTTTAGATACGAAAGAAGATTGTGTTTGGTTTTACGGTTTTTATGGAGTGGCTGTAAGTATCTTGTTGTTTATGGTGTTCACTTCAAATATTTTCGATTTTCTCTTCGCGTAAGAAATATGCGATAAGGACATTGCTACCGAATACATATATAAGGAAGTAAGGTAATCTTCTAGAGCGGGAGTTGGTAGCAATGGCGATGTTTCCTATAGAGCGCAATTATATTGGATATGGAAGTTCACGACCGGGGATTCCTCTGACTAAAGTGAGATTTATCGTAAGCCATGATACGGGGAATCCTGGAAGCAATGCGATAGGCAATCGAGATTACTTTAATGAATTACAACCGAAAGCTTCGGCACATACATTTATAGATGATAAAACAATATTGGAGATTATTCCTATAAATGAAGTTGCGTATCATGTTCGATATGGTGTGCCGACGGATAATGACTTATATGGCTATGACGCGAATAAGGCGGCCATTGGAGTGGAACTTTGTTATGGTGGTGATGTTAACTTTTGGGAAGCGTATAATCGTTTTACATGGTATCATGCGTATTTATGCCAAAACTTTGGCTTAAATCCGAAAAAAGATATCGTGTCACATAAAACGCTTGATCCAGCTAGAAAGATTGATCCTGAGAATGTATTAGGGAAACAAGGTATTAAATTTCAGCAGTTTTTAGCAGATGTCTATCGGATGTACGTTTCGTTTAGATGACAAATATATGAAAAATGAATACAATAAAGATAGGTGCCTACTGCTGTAAGTAGGTTTTTTCTTGTTTTTATAAATAGTGCATTGGTAGAAGACTAGGAGTGGACGAGTATGCAGAAAGAAACAGTTATTATAATCGGAGGCGGTCCGTGCGGATTAGCGGCTGCAATTTCGTTGCAAAAGGTAGGGATAAATCCGTTAGTAATTGAAAAAGGAAACATTGTAAATGCCATTTATAATTATCCAACTCATCAAACATTTTTCTCTTCTAGTGAAAAATTAGAAATTGGTGATGTAGCTTTTATTACAGAAAATCGTAAGCCATTTCGAAATCAAGCGCTTGCGTATTATCGTGAAGTAGTAAAACGTAAATCTGTACGTGTAAATGCTTTTGAGCGAGTGGAGAAAGTTCAAAAAGATGGAGAAGTTTTTCAGGTTGAGACGACAAAGCGTGACGGAAGTAAGGAAATGTATATAGGGAAATATATTGTTGTAGCAACTGGATATTATGATAATCCAAATTATATGAATGTTCCAGGTGAGGAATTGAAGAAAGTAGCTCACTATTTTAAAGAGGGGCATCCTTATTTTGATCGAGATGTAGTAGTTATAGGTGGGAAAAACTCGAGTGTAGATGCCGCGTTAGAACTTGTTAAATCTGGTGCACGTGTAACGGTACTGTATCGTGGAAGTGAGTATTCACCAAGCATAAAGCCTTGGATTTTGCCGGAATTTGAGGCGTTAGTACGAAACGGTACAATTCAAATGCATTTTGGAGCTCATGTGAAAGAGATTACTGAGCATACATTAACGTTTACAGTTGATGGTGAAGCTTTTACAATCAAAAACGATTTTGTATTTGCGATGACTGGTTATCATCCTGATCATAGCTTCTTAACGAAGATGGGTGTTCAGATTGATGAAGAAACAGGACGTCCAATTTATACAGAGGATAGAATGGAAACGAATGCTGAAAATATTTTCATTGCAGGTGTCATTGCTGCTGGAAATAATGCAAATGAAATATTTATCGAGAACGGTAGATTTCATGGAGATGCGATTGCGCAAACCATTGCATTAAGAGAAAAATAAAAAGGAGCTGTCGGGAAAATCTCGACAGCTCCTTTTTATTCGTGCATAAACATATTTTGAATGGATTCATGAGAATTTGTATTCTCTAATGCAACAAGTAATTTAATGCGTGCTTTTTGTGCATTTAAGCCGTATGTGAATACAATGCCCATATCTTTTAAGTGTTTACCGCCACCTTCATACGAATATACGTCTTGAACGATACCGTTGAAACAGCGAGAAACTAATACGACAGGAATACCTTTATTTAATAATCTTTCTAGGCTAGGTAGTGTTCTTGGAGGGAGATTACCTTGTCCAAGAGCTTCGATAACAATGCCGTCTACAGGAAGATTTTCGATTGCTGCTAATAATGTATCATCCATGCCAGCATATGCTTTTAGAACAACTACATTTTTAGACACTTTGTTTATCGTATATGATTCGCGATGTACTAAAGCGTGATGGAAGACAACGCCGCGTTTTGTTACCATTCCAATTGGTCCGTATTGTGGACTTTGGAATGTTGCGACATTACTTGTATGTGTTTTCGTTACATTTGTAGCGCAATGAATTTCGTCGTTTAATACGACTAAAACACCTTTTTCTGCAGCTTCATCACAACTAGCAACTTTTACAGCTGATAAGAAGTTATATAGACCATCAGCACCTAACTCATTGCTAGAGCGCATTGCACCTGTCACTACGATCGGAATAGTTGCTTGTACTGTTAAATCTAAGAAATAAGCTGTTTCTTCTAATGTATCCGTACCATGCGTAATAACTACGCCATGAATGTTGTCTTGTTTTACTCTTTCATCAATGATGACTTGTAATTGTAACATTTCGCTCGGTGTCATATGAGGAGATGGTAGATGGAACACATCTTCAACGATTAAATCAACATCGCCTTCTAAATCAGGAATGAATTTTAAAAGAGGATTTTTTTTACCTGGTTGTACGACCCCAGTTTCTTTATCTTCCTCCATTGCAATTGTTCCACCTGTGTGTAAAACTAGGATTCTTTTCAATGCTTATACCCCTTTCAAGTAAAAAAATACATTTAGAACATAACATGTTTTGAGTAAATTCGACAATGGAAATGTATAAAAGTATGCCTCGAAAATGACAATAAAATTAACTGCTATATGTACGATGTATAAAATTACGAAACGAAATGTGCAAATATAGTATAGGAGGGAGAAATTACGGTGAAAAAGATGGAGAGAATTTTTATTCGTATATTAATAATACAATTCATTTGTCTTTCTGTTGTACAATTGTTATTTATACATAAGTCATCAGTGAAATATTTATCTAAAATTGTTTATTATGAGGGTGTTATGGTAAAAAACAAAGTGGAAATCTTGCAGGTGAATCGGTAGTTTTCATTTTCTTCTATGAAGGATTATGCTACAATAATTGAGGATTTAATGACGCGAAGCAAATGAGAAGAAGCAGGGTGAACACCTGCTTTTCGTTTTGTTTTATAAGTGAAAAAATGAGGTGTTACAATGGATAAACGAATTTCAATTGCTATAGATGGTCCAGCAGCTGCAGGGAAAAGTACAGTGGCAAAAGTTGTTGCGAAGGAACTTTCTTATGTTTATATTGATACAGGCGCAATGTACCGTACGCTTACATATGCAGCCCTTCAACAAAAAGTAGACATTGAAAATGAAGAGCAGTTAATGGAAGTTGTAAAGAATGTAAATATTGAGTTTCAGCAAGGAGAAAATACACAGCTTGTATTTTTAAATGGACAAGATGTTTCCGAAGTAATTCGTACACCTGATGTGACGAATCGAGTATCTATTGTAGCGAAACATCGCCTTGTTCGTGAAGAAATGGTACGTCGTCAGCAAGAGTTAGCGAAAAAAGGCGGCGTTGTAATGGACGGCCGTGATATTGGTACACATGTATTACCGGATGCTGAAGTGAAAATCTTTATGCTTGCTTCTGTTGAAGAAAGAGCGGAAAGAAGGCATTTAGAAAATTTAAATAAAGGTTTCGATTCTAATTTAGAGCAGCTAAAAGAAGAAATTGCTCAGCGTGATAAATTAGATTCAGAACGCGAAGTTTCTCCACTAAAAAAGGCTGATGATGCATTAGAATTAGATACGACTTCTTTATCAATTGAAGAAGTTGTCCAAAAAATTATGAGCATTGTTTCTGGAGTGTTTGCGAAATAAAGAAAGGGGATAATCCTCTTTCTTTTTTTGTTTAAATAGAAATGTAAAGGATACGTGAATTGTGAGTCTCTTTCCTTGACAAATGAGCTGATTTGTAAGAAGTTAGTTAAAGAGGAATAAAACTGTCAGAATATATTCGCTATTATATTTCAAAACATACTTTTTTCAAGCTGGTTTTGCTGTATACTATTTATATAGGTTTAATATATTTTCTTGTGAATGTTATTGAAAAAGAGTATGTGATGAGAAATTCTTAAACATGCAAATGAAAACTTTGTTTTCATTTCGTATATACATAAAAAATGCTTTGTCAATTCTGTAGGGAGGTATTTCCATGGTAGAGAAAATGAATGAAGAAGTTATGGATTCAAAAGAATTACAAGTTGGTGACGTTGTTACAGGTTCTGTAACGAAGGTTGAAGAGAAACAAGTGCTTGTAAATGTTGGATACAAAACAGATGGCGTAATTCCAATTAGTGAATTAGCTAACGTTCATATTGAAAAAGCAAGCGATGTTGTAGAATTAGATCAAACACTAGAGTTGAAAATTATTAAATTAGAAGAAGATGATCTTGTCTTATCTAAACGTGCTGTTGATGCAGAAAAAGCATGGGTAGAACTACAAGAGAAATTTACTTCTGGTCATGTATTTGATGTTACTGTAAAAGATATTGTGAATGGCGGATTAGTTGTGGACCTTGGTGTTCGCGGTTTTATTCCAGCTTCACTTGTAGAAGTACATTATGTAGAAGACTTTACTGACTATAAAGGTAAAACATTAGCGGTGAAAATTGTTGAATTAGACCGTGAAAAAAATCGTGTAATCCTTTCGCATAAAGCGGTAGTAGAATTAGAACTAGATTCTAAGAAAAAAGAAGCAATTTCTTCATTAAAAGAAGGGGACGTTGTTGAAGGAACAGTACAACGATTAACTGACTTTGGCGCATTCGTTAATGTTGGTGGAGTGGACGGTTTAGTTCACATTTCACAAATTTCACACGAACGTGTAGAGCAACCTTCTGAAGTGTTAGAGCAAGGTCAAAAGGTTAAGGTAAAGGTGTTATCTGTTGATGCTGATACACAACGTATTTCTTTATCAATTAAAGCAGCTCAACCAGGACCTTGGGAAAACGTTGCTGGCGAAATAAAAGCTGGAGATATTCGTGAGGGAGTAGTAAAACGCCTTGTTACATTTGGTGCATTCGTTGAGATTTTACCGGGCGTTGAAGGACTTGTACACGTATCTCAAATTGCAAATCGTCACGTGAAAAATCCGAATGAAGTATTGGAAATGGGACAAGAAGTAAAAGTGAAAGTACTTGAAGTTCACGTAGCAGAGAAACGTATTTCTTTAAGTATAAAAGAAGCGCTTGAGGAAAATAATGTAACTGAAGATTATAGTCAGTATGAGCCAAATGCTGATTCTGCTACTTTCCAATTAAGTGATATTATTGGTGAACAACTGAAAAAATTAAAGAAATAATGAGGGGTACAAGTGGTAAGGGCAAAACGTAAATTAGATCATATTGAATACGCTCTTTCTACTGGTCAGTCTCGTACGCATGGCTTTCATGATATTGATTTTGTGCATCAAAGCTTGCCAAATTCAAATTATGACACAATAACATGTGAAACAAAAATCGGCGAACTTTCACTAAGTTCGCCGATTTTTATCAATGCGATGACTGGTGGTGGAGGAGAGAAAACGTTACATATTAATGAGCAATTAGCATATGTAGCGAAACATCATAACCTTGCTATGGCTGTAGGTTCGCAAATGGCGGCGTTAAAAGATGAAAGTGAAGCTGCTTCTTATAAGGTGATCAGAAAGGTAAATCCAAATGGTATTTTCTTTGCTAATTTAGGTAGTGAGGCAACTATCGAACAGGCAGAGCGTGCCGTTGATATGATTGAAGCGAATGCATTGCAAATTCATTTAAATGTCATACAAGAGTTAACGATGCCAGAAGGAGACCGTGATTTTACTGGAGTACTTCAGCGCATTGAGAAAATTGTTTTAAATAGTAAAGTTCCTATCATTGTAAAAGAAGTTGGATTTGGGATGAGTAAGGAAACAGTGCAGCAGTTAGCGAACGTAGGTGTAACAGCAATTGATATTGGTGGGCAAGGTGGTACGAATTTTGCTGCTGTTGAAAATGAAAGAAGACAGCGAATGCTTTCTTATTTTAATAACTGGGGCATACAAACAGCAACCTCGATTATTGAAGCAACCTCTACAAATAATAACCTCTCTTTTATTGCATCTGGGGGCATACAAACAGCGCTTGACGTAGCGAAAGCGATCGCATTAGGGGCGAATACAACTGCGTTTGCTGGTTACTTTTTACGTATTTTAATGCAAGATGGTATCGAGAAGTTAGTGGATGAAATTGAGCTTCTACATACAGATTTGAAATTTATAATGACAGCTCTTGGTGCGAAAACGATAGAAGAGTTGCAATCTGTACCTCTTGTTGTAAAGGGTGAAACGTATCATTGGTTAATGCAGCGTGGTATTGATACTGCGCATTATAGTAGGAGATAAAAAATCAACCGTTCGGTTGATTTTTTTTGTTCTATTCTTTTTCGTAATATAAAGTGGAGAAAGGAATTAGTATTATATAAAAATATCATTTCGTAAAAATTTCAATTGAAAAAGGGTTGAAAAATGTAGATGGTGTGTTGTCGAATTACTGGAGAGAACTTAATTTTTAATAGGAATAGGTGAAGATAAAAAGAAGTAATGGGAGGATATAGTGTGCGAAATATTATTTCAATATAAATAGAAAACATTAAACTGATTATGTAAAAGACGGTTTCGTACAATATCGAAACCGTCTTTTTGCATTAATTAGTGCTGGTTTTGTTTTCGAGCCTGTTCTGGTGTATCAAGTCCAGTTGCACCTGGATATTGTAGTGATTGATCACGATCGGATTCAACGCGGCGTGATTCTCGTAGTTTTCGTTCTTGGCGATCTTTACCCATAATGAATAACACCTCCTTGTTAAAAGTGTTGCTGTTATAAGAAAAAACTATGCGTAAATAAAGTGGATTAACTTTCATAAAAAGTTCCCATAATGGAAAACATAGGAGGTGAAGTTGATGGATGGAAGTACTTTTTATTTTGTAGCTTGGATAGGGTGGATCATTGTAACCTTTTTTATGAAAAAGGACCTTATTCGGTGGAAGTTAGGCGCTTGTATACTGATTTTTATAATTTGCTCTCCGTTACATGTAACGATCGCCTCATTCGTGGTATCAGTAAATGCTCTTTTACTTTGTATTATTTCTTTTATAGGGATCACGCTATATTCTGTCTGGAAAAAATTATATAGCTTACTTTCGGCGCTTATTATTGCAATGTTATATACAAGTTTTCATCTGTTAGAAATATATGATCCGATTTGGATTGTGGTGGATAGAGTGTTTCTGCTAAGTAGTGGTCTTGTGTATGCATCGGTGTTATTGCATGGAGATCGCATATTACGATTATGTTCTCTATATGTAGGGATGTTACAAGGAGAGCTGCTAGTGACATTTATTTTTAGGAAATTGAATTTTCCATATGATTACGGTAGTTTAGCATTTTTTGATATCGTCGCCATTTCTACATTATTCATGGCAATATTGTTTTGGATTGCAAAAGCATCAGTATACATGGAACGGTTTAAGAGAAAAACACGTAAAAGAAAGGCGAGGGTAATACATGACTGAATATACACCAGCCATTTTATGCGGCGTAATAGCGGGGACAGTTACAAGGGTGCTAATGCTTCGGACGGATACACGGCAATATCCGACGAGGCTACATGGGAAAATTATTCATATTGCAATGGGGTTAATTGCAGCTGCTTTAGGAGCGATTGCAATCCCGTCTATTTTGAAAAAAGATTTTTCTGCCATTACATTTCTTACATTAGCAGCGACACAATTTCGTGATGTACGTAATATGGAAAGAAATACGCTTCAACAATTAGATGGGTATGAGCTCGTACCGCGTGGAAATACATACATTGAAGGAATTGCATTGGTTTTTGAAAGTCGCAACTATTTGGCAATGTTAACGTCGTTTGCAACGACGTTTGCGTATATAGGATTCCGTTCATGGATTGCAGGAGTAATTATGGCTATAATCGCATTTTTTATTGCGAAAAAATTAATGTCTGGTAAAAGGCTACATGATCTTGTTGAAATTGAGCGCGTTCCGCTTCGTTTTGAAGGAGCAGGGCTTTATATTGACAATATTTACATTATGAATATTGGATTGCCAGCAAGACAAGAAGAAATTATGAAATATGGTATGGGTTTTATTCTAAAGCCGAAATCAATTGATGCGATGGTTACAATCTCAAATTTAGGGCAACGACAAGCTATTTTACACGATGTTTCAGTAGCGTTAGGGATTTATAGAGATTCTGGTACACCAGCGCTTGTACCGTTAGCAAAGCGTGATTTAGAGGATGGCAGGGTTGGGATTTTTGTCCTGCCGCAAGATCAAGATGCAGAGAAAGCGATAGGTGTCATAGGAAATGTACCAACGTTAGAAAGTGCTGTCCATATGTCATCGGAAGCCCCGAAAGGAAGGGAAGATAAGAGATGATGTTAGAAAGCGTTATTCTGGCAGTTATAACAACGACTCCAGAAAAATTTGCAGGTGGTGCTCCTTTATTCGTTTGCGAATCGACAGAGGAACTAGAATTTGTTGCAAATAATTTAGAGGCAATTTTAGATGGCATTGCACATCGCTTACAAGAGAATGTATATATTATTGTGAAACATTAGCAACGTGTGTTATAATGTGAGGTGTTTTGATACGTTGAGAAATATTCTGGAATGCAAATCCCTTCTTGCACAAAGAAGGGTTTTTTACATAATAAACAGAAGCAAGTTGAAAGGATGAAAGTATATGCCGAAACCAGTAATAGCGATAGTAGGTCGCCCGAACGTAGGGAAATCTACTATTTTCAATAGAATTGTTGGAGAAAGAGTTTCAATCGTAGAAGATATTCCAGGTGTAACGCGCGATCGTATTTATAGCGCTGGAGAATGGTTAAATCATGAATTTAACATTATTGATACGGGCGGAATTGATATTGGAGACGAGCCGTTTTTGACACAAATTCGTCAACAAGCTGAAGTAGCAATTGATGAAGCGGATGTTATCATTTTTATGACAAACGGTCGTGACGGTGTAACAGCAGCTGATGAAGAAGTTGCAAAAATTTTATATCGTTCAAATAAACCGGTTGTACTTGCAGTAAATAAAGTGGACAATCCGGAAATGCGCAGTGACATTTATGACTTTTATGCATTAGGATTTGGCGAACCATTCCCAATTTCAGGTACACACGGATTAGGATTAGGTGACTTACTAGACGAAGCTGCACAACATTTTCCAAAGATTGAAGAAGACGGATATGATGAAGACACAATTCGTTTCTCTTTAATTGGACGTCCAAACGTAGGGAAATCATCACTTGTAAATGCTCTTCTTGGTCAAGAGCGTGTAATTGTTAGTAATGTAGCAGGAACAACTCGTGATGCTGTCGATACACCATATAGTAAAGATGGAAAAGATTATGTAATTATTGATACAGCTGGTATGCGTAAAAAAGGAAAAGTGTATGAAAGTACAGAAAAATATAGTGTACTTCGTGCACTAAGAGCGATTGAACGTTCTGACGTTGTTTTAGTCGTTTTAGATGGTGAGGAAGGAATTATTGAGCAAGATAAAAAAATCGCTGGATATGCTCATGATTCAGGGCGAGCTGTTGTTATCGTTGTAAATAAATGGGATGCAGTGAAAAAAGACGAAAAAACAATGAAAGCATTTGAAGAAAATATCCGTGCTCATTTCCAATTCTTAGAATACGCACCAATTGTTTTCTTATCTGCAAAAACAAGAAAACGTACACAAACATTAATACCGGTTATCGATGAGGTAAATGAAAGTCATAGTATCCGTATTCAAACGAACGTATTAAACGATGTAATTATGGATGCGGTAGCGATGAATCCGACGCCAACTCATAATGGTAGCCGTCTGAAAATTTTCTATGCAACACAAGTTGCGGTAAAACCACCGACATTTGTTGTGTTTGTAAACGATCCAGAATTATTGCACTTCTCATATGAGCGTTTCTTAAAGAATCGCTTACGTGAATCATTTGGCTTCGTAGGAACGCCGATTCACATTATCGCTAGAGCAAGAGACTAATGGAGAGGATGTGATTTTATGACAAAAATCACAGTAGTAGGAGCAGGTAGCTGGGGAACAGCGTTAGCGATGGTATTAGCTGACAATGGACATGATGTACGTATTTGGGGAAATCGCCCAGAACTTATGGATGAAATTAATACGAAACATGAGAATAGTCGATATCTCCCAGGCATTACATTGCCAAGCACAATCGTAGCCTACTCTTCTTTAGAAGAAGCATTAGTAGATGTAAATACAGTACTGTTAGTAGTACCAACGAAAGCGTACAGAGATGTATTACAAGAGATGAAAGAAATTGTTACTGAACCAATTACTTGGATTCATGCGAGCAAAGGAATTGAACCTGGTACGTCAAAACGTATTTCGGAAGTGATTGAGGAAGAAATTCCAGAGCACTTAATTAAAGATGTTGTTGTACTGTCTGGACCGAGTCATGCTGAAGAAGTCGGTTTACGACAAGCGACAACAGTTACGTCTGCAGCAAAGCGTATGGAAGCGGCTGAGGAAGTACAAGATTTATTTATGAATAGTTATTTCCGTGTATACACAAATCCAGATATCGTTGGAGTTGAACTTGGTGGTGCGTTAAAAAATATTATCGCATTAGCTGCTGGTATAACTGATGGTCTTGGATTAGGTGATAATGCAAAGGCGGCATTGATGACACGTGGTTTAACAGAGATTGCTCGTTTAGGAAGAAAAATGGGCGGGAATCCGTTAACGTTTGCTGGTCTAACTGGTATGGGAGACTTAATTGTAACGTGTACAAGTGTTCATAGCCGAAATTGGCGCGCTGGAAATATGCTTGGAAAAGGACACTCTTTAGAAGAAGTGTTAGAAAGCATGGGTATGGTTGTGGAAGGTGTAAGAACAACGAAAGCTGCTCATGAATTGGCAGAGAAAATGGAAGTTGAAATGCCGATTACAGCTGCTTTATATGACGTGCTGTTCAATGGGAATAACGTAAAAGATGCGGTAGGCTCATTGATGGGGCGTGTTCGAAAACATGAAGTGGAAGCTATACCTGATTTACTGTAAAGAAAAGCGACAGAAGTACATTTGTACTTCTGTCGCTTTTTTATTTTTTGGGTCTTTTCACCATTTTTTCATTTTTGCATAGGATGAAGAGTAACTTGAGGAGAGGGTGAAAAGAATGGATAATAATATTTTTAATAATATTGAGAAGGAAGCGAAAGTAAATAAAGAGGATATTTTTAAATTAGCATCATCCGTGCAAAATGCGAATTTACGTGATGAAACTGTACTTCGTCAATTAATTCATCAAGTGGCTCTTATGGCGGGACGTGAAGTGCCGAAAGAGCAAGAGGATCAAATTGTAAAAGCGATTATTAATAATAATATGCCAACAGATTTTGGCTCGTTAAGCAAAATGTTTAAAAAATAAATTATGAGAAACAAAGAGTTTGTAGATTGCATATGATAGCCATGAAAGAATGGGAATAGAGCTGTTTTTGGGCATATTTGGTCAACCGAAGCGAGAGGTACAATCGCTTCGGTTTTATTTTTGCCTAGATTGGTGAAAAATGCTGGAAAACCTATTGATTAAAGTTATATATTCGCAATTTGTAGTAAAATGTTCTTTTTGTATTTGTTTAAAGATTTTAATTTGTTAAAATAGTATAAAAATAGATTGATAAAAAGGGGTGTGTATATGTCAGAAGGGCTTATGAAAATGTGGTTAGCTTTAGGGGCAATTGGATTTATGTTTTTTGCAGTAAGTTTTATTTTATTAAGTAGACATAAAATAAAGAATAAATTTTTGAAAGGGATTACAGCATTAGTAGCGTACACCCTTATGATTGTGTCAGGAATTGTTATTTTTCTTGTTGTATTTAGTGGACCTGTACAGCAGTAAATGGAATGGTCTCGAAAATACTACATACAGAGCAAATTAGATTAGTATGAAAAGGTGATGCTAGTGAAAAAATTACATATTATTTTAATATTTTGTTGTATGAGCCTTTTAACGGGGTGTCTGTATCCGAAAGAAAATATGAAGCAAAATGCGGTTCCTTATGAAGATCAGCTACAGGTTGTTCAAAAAGCTGTTGTGACATTTAAGGAGCAAAATGATGGGATATTGCCAATTAAGACGAGGGATATGAGTACACCTATTTATCAAAAGTATCCGATCGATTTTCAACAGATTGCCCCGCGTTACATACAAGAAGCGCCAGGGAATGCGTATGAAAGTGGAGGAGTATATCAATACGTATTAATAGACGTTGAAACAAATCCAACAGTAAAGTTAATTGATGTTAGGATGGCTGAACAAATTCAGGAACTATCTTTAAAGCTTAGGATGTATCGTGATGAACATCAATATCCACCTTTTAAAAAAGTAATTTCAGATGGTGTATATGAATTGGATTTCAAAAAACTAGGATATAAAGATGTGCCACAAGTGACAAGTCCATATTCTGGTAAAGGACTTCCTTTTGTAATTAATGAAAAAGGAGAAGTTTTTGTTGATTATAGAATCGACTTATATGACGCTTTGAAAAAAAATGAAGGGCAGTTTACGGAGGGAGAAGATATTCGAAATATACTTTCGAAAGGTTCCCCGTTTGTACCAGCTTATTCTTTACCGTACACAGTAAAGGATGGAGAACCAATTTTTTTAAAATGATAAGTCATGAACCTTTCTTTTAGTGAATAAGTTCTAGAAGAAAGGTTTTTTATGTTATACAACTTACGATGCAAACAAAAGATATTTTTTAATAGTCATATGAAATTGGACAAAATTATATGATATATTGTCCGAACTTCTAGAATACCATTATATTATATCAGATATTATAGGCAACGTTAGAGAAGGTATTAGTTGACTATAAACGCGGAATTATTCCCAAAAATTTTGAGGGAGGGAATCACTTGGAAAAGGTAGATATTTTTAAAGATATTGCAGAACGAACAGGCGGTGATATTTATTTTGGAGTTGTAGGAGCTGTTCGAACAGGGAAATCAACATTCATTAAAAAATTTATGGAACTTGTAGTTATTCCAAACATTGAGAATGAGTCTGACCGTCAAAGAGCGCAGGATGAATTGCCTCAAAGTGCTGCTGGTCGTACAATTATGACGACGGAACCGAAGTTTGTTCCAAACCAAGCGGTTTCTATCGAAGTAGATGAAGGACTTGAAGTGAATATTCGATTAGTAGATTGTGTTGGATATACGGTTCCTGGAGCGAAGGGCTATGAAGATGAGAATGGCCCACGCATGATTAATACCCCTTGGTATGAAGAACCTATTCCATTCCATGAAGCTGCAGAAATCGGCACGCGTAAAGTAATTCAAGAACATTCAACAATTGGTGTTGTAATTACAACAGATGGAACAATTGGTGAAATTCCAAGAAGAGATTATATAGAGGCAGAAGAACGCGTTGTAAATGAGTTGAAAGAAGTAGGAAAACCTTTCATTATGATAATTAATACGGTACAGCCGTATCATCCAGATACAGAGCAATTACGCCAAAGTTTATCAGAAGAATATGATATCCCGGTTATTGCAATGAGTGTGGAGAGTTTAAGAGAAACAGATGTATATAATGTACTTCGTGAAGCGCTATTTGAATTCCCTGTATTAGAAGTGAATGTGAACCTTCCGAGCTGGGTAATGGTGCTAAATGAAGGGCATTGGTTGCGTCAAAGTTATCAAGAAGCAGTTCAAGAAACTGTGAAGGATATAAAACGTCTTCGTGATGTGGATCGCGTTGTTTGGCAGTTTAGTCAATATGAATTTATTGATCGAGCGAGCCTAGCTGGCATTGATATGGGGCAAGGTGTGGCGGAGATTGATTTATATGCGCCAGATGAATTATATGATCAGATTTTAAAAGAAGTAGTAGGAGTAGAAATTCGAGGGAAAGATCATTTATTAAAGCTTATGCTCGATTTATCTCATGCGAAAATAGAGTACGATCAAGTGGCGGATGCACTGCGTATGGTTAAGCAAACAGGATATGGTGTAGCAGCGCCTGCATTAGCGGATATGAGCTTAGATGAGCCAGAAATTATTCGTCACGGTTCAAGGTTTGGTGTGAAGTTAAAAGCAGTAGCGCCATCTATTCATATGATTAAAGTAGATGTAGAGTCAACGTTTGAGCCGATTATTGGTACTGAAAAGCAAAGTGAAGAATTAGTTCGTTATTTAATGCAAGATTTTGAAGATGACCCGTTATCAATTTGGAATTCTGATATATTTGGACGTTCACTTAGCTCGATTGTTCGAGAAGGAATTCAAGCGAAATTATCTTTAATGCCAGAAAATGCTAGATATAAATTAAAAGAAACGCTAGAAAGAATTATTAATGAAGGATCTGGCGGATTAATTGCGATTATACTATAAGAAAAAATCCCTCTCACTGTAGAGGGATTTTTTGTTTTTTTGATTATAAAATAGAAAAATAAACAGTCATTATCTAATACATTGTTGTAAATTGTCAAGTTTCATCAGATTTTCACATTTTCAGAGTAACAATTTCCTTAAAAATATTGAATTATAAAGGAGAATCGTATAATATAGGCGTTGATAATGATTTATCTACATCTTTGTAGTATAGAATTTGCAAAAATTGCCTACAAATGAAAGTAAGACTCATTTTATGATCATTATACAGTCTTATCTTTGGGAGGAGGTGAATGGCATGAACAAGACAGATTTAATCAATGCTGTTGCAGAAGCAAGTTCCCTTTCTAAAAAGGACGCAACAAAAGCAGTAGACGCTGTTTTTGATTCTATCTTAGAAGCTTTAAAACAAGGTGATAAAGTACAACTGATCGGATTCGGTAACTTCGAAGTTCGTGAGCGTGCGGCTCGTAAAGGTCGTAACCCACAAACAGGTGAGGAGATTGAAATCGCTGCAAGTAAAGTACCTGCATTCAAACCTGGTAAAGCGTTAAAAGATGCGGTTAAATAATCCTTACATATTAACAGGGAAGAAGAGTTTCCTTTTTGGGAACTCTTCTTTTTGCTTTTAAAAACATAAATATGCTAGAATGTGTTCGTATCACTTTTAGGTTTTCGGGAGGGCTAGCGGATGGCAAAAGTTAATTTAGAACAAATTGAACATGCAGTACGCCTTATTTTAGAGGCGATTGGGGATGACCCAAATCGTGAGGGAGTACTTGATACACCAAAGCGTGTTGCAAAAATGTACGCAGAAGTGTTCTCAGGTATGCATGAAGATCCGAAAGAGCATTTGCATAAAGTATTCGGAGAAGATCACGAAGAGCTTGTACTAGTAAAAGATATACCATTTTATTCGATGTGTGAGCATCATTTAGTTCCATTCTATGGAGTTGCTCACGTTGCATATATTCCGCAAGGTGGAAAGGTGACAGGGTTAAGTAAATTAGCTCGTACCGTAGATACAATTGCACGTCGCCCACAACTGCAAGAACGTATTACATCAACAGTAGCGAACTCTATTATGGAAGTACTAGAGCCTCATGGTGTAATGGTAGTAGTAGAAGCAGAACATATGTGTATGACGATGCGTGGTGTAAAAAAACCAGGTGCGAAAACAGTAACGACAGCAGTGCGTGGTGTGCTTGAAAATGATGCTGCAGCGCGCAGTGAAATTTTATCGTTTATTAAAACGAAGTAAAGAAAAGCGGGAAACTGCTTTTCTTTTTTTTTTTTTTAGTAAATAAATGATATAGTTTTAACTAGACAGAGTGAGATTAGAAAGATTGCTTACATGAATGGTAGGTGTAGCCAAGTTTTGGTTATAGAAAATAGAGTGTATGTGTTATAATAAGTTTTATGAATTAGAAAACAAGGGTGATTTTTTGTGTGTGACATCTACGGAGGGTATGCGGGTATAAAAGAAAAATTGATGGAGAAATTACGCCATCCTTACTTTATAAACTATATTGAAGAACCATTTATTGATGAAGAAAAGATAGCATTGTTATATGGTGCTTTAAAGAGTGCAAACTTACATATAGAACAAATTGAGCATTACGTAGTAACAATTATGCTTGTACAAATTGCGCTTGATACGCATGAAAGGGTATCAAATAAAGCAGGCGAGGAAGAGATTGAATTCCATAAATGTCGTCAATTAACAGTACTTGCAGGCGATTACTATAGTGGACTATATTATTATTTATTGTCTATGAATCGTGATATTGTTTTAATTCGTGCACTTGCTGAAGGAATTAAAGAGATAAATGAACACAAAATTATGTTATACCAAAAAGCGCATGAAACGACGGATGACATAATGAAAAGCATAGTAATGATTGAGTCTGCGCTCCTTCAAAAAACATGTGATCATTTTCAGTTATCACATTGGAAGCCATTTATCACATACGTATTAGGTGGAAATCGCCTTCAAAAAGAAATTCAATTGTATGCTGATAAGCAACATTCGCCTGTTTTTCAAGCTATGCAAGATGCTTTAGGGGATAAAGCAGAAGTAGTGATTAATGGTTGGATGAAGGAATTGAGAAAGAAAGAAAAAAATTTTTTAGAAAATCACACAGACATAAATGAAATAAATTCTGTGTTAAGGAATAAATAGAAGACATAAGCAATTTTACATTGGAAGAAGGTACGAGCATGCAACAATCAAAAGAAGAAAGAGTACATGACGTATTTGAAAAGATTTCTGATAAATACGATGTGATGAATTCTGTAATTAGTTTTCAAAGACATAAAGCGTGGCGTAAAGAAACGATGCGAATTATGGATGTACAACCAGGCAGTCAAGCGCTTGATGTATGCTGTGGAACCGCAGATTGGACAATTGCGCTAGCTGGAGCCGTAGGTGAACAAGGAAAGGTTGTTGGCTTAGACTTCAGTGAAAATATGTTATCTGTCGGTAAGCAAAAGGTAGAGGCGTTACAATTAAAACAAGTAGAACTTCTACATGGGAATGCAATGGAACTTCCGTTTGAAGATAATACGTTTGATTATGTGACGATTGGGTTTGGTTTACGTAACGTACCGGATTATATGCACGTATTAAAAGAAATGACGCGTGTAGTAAAACCAGGTGGAAAAGTAATCTGTTTAGAAACATCTCAACCAACAATGATTGGTTTTCGACAAGGGTATATTTTATACTTTAAATATATCATGCCGTTATTTGGAAAGATGTTTGCGAAAAGTTATAAAGAGTATTCATGGCTTCAAGAATCTGCTAGTACGTTCCCAGGGATGAAAGAATTGGCTCAAATGTTTGAGCAAGCTGGACTTGAACGTGTGCAAGTGAAACCATTTACTTTTGGGGTAGCAGCGATGCATTTAGGTATTAAACCAGAATCAAAATAGAAAAAAGAAGTTTTAGGTTAAGGTGAACAATATGAAGTTACAACTTATGTACTCTTTTTTACGATCGGATATTAATGTGATAGAAAAAGAATTAAAAAAGACAGTCGCTTCTGAACAGCCATTAGTAGAAGAGGCAGCATTACAGCTTATTGAAGCTGGTGGGAAACGAATTCGTCCTGTATTTGTGTTGCTTGCAGGGAAATTTGGAGATTATAAGTTAGATGCGATTAAGCATGTTGCTGTTGCGTTAGAACTTATTCATATGGCTTCTCTTGTTCACGATGATGTTATTGATGCTGCATTTTTACGACGCGGCAGTGCGACTGTGAATGCGAAATGGGGAGATCGTATTGCGATGTATACAGGGGACTATCTGTTCGCTAAGTCTCTTGAATGTATAACAAATATCGAAATTCCAGAGGCGCATCAAGCGTTATCACATACTATTTTAGAAGTCTGTAAAGGTGAAATTGAACAAATTAAAGATAAATACAATTATGACCAAAATTTAAGAACGTATTTAAGAAGAATAAAGCGAAAAACAGCATTATTAATTGCCGCGAGTTGTCAATTGGGAGCGATTGCTGCTGGTGCTAATCGTGATACGGTAAATCGTCTATTTTGGTATGGGTATTTTGTAGGAATGTCTTATCAAATTATTGATGACATTTTAGACTTCGTTTCTACAGAAGAGAAACTTGGAAAACCTGCTGGCGGAGATTTACTACAAGGGAATATTACACTTCCTGCTTTATATGCGATGGAAGATCCAGTACTTCGTCAGAAAATCACATCTGTACATGAAAATTCAACAGCAAGTGAAATACAAGAAATTATTGATGCTGTAAAAAATAGTACAGCAATTGATCAAGCATTTGCATTTAGTGAACGTTATTTACATAAAGCTTTAGAAATAATAAAACCACTCCCACGTGGAAAAGCAAAGTACGCATTACAAAATGTTGCAAAGTATATTGGAAAACGAAAATTTTAATGTTTATTCTAAAAAATAAAATAATCTCTCTATTTCAAAACTATTGCACAATTGTGATAAGGGTGATAATATGTGTGTGGGGATATACAATTACATACATAATTCAGAAGTGGAGAGATTTTTTATGGAAAAAACATTTCTAATGGTAAAACCAGACGGTGTACAACGTGCCTTCATTGGGGAAATTGTAGCTCGTTTTGAGAAAAAAGGCTTTCAATTAGTTGGTGCAAAATTAATGCAAGTCACTCCGGAAATTGCTGGACAACACTACGCTGAGCATAAGGAAAAACCTTTCTTTGGTGAGTTAGTAGACTTTATTACATCTGGACCTGTGTTCGCAATGGTATGGCAAGGTGAAGGTGTAGTAGATACAGCGCGTAACATGATGGGGAAAACAAGACCACATGAAGCAGCTCCTGGAACAATTCGTGGAGATTTCGGTGTAACTGTTGCGAAAAACATTATCCATGGTTCTGATTCTTTAGAAAGCGCAGAGCGCGAGATTGCTATTTTCTTTAAAGAAGAAGAATTAGTTGACTACTCAAAATTAATGAATGAATGGATTTACTAATTATTTTGAAATAATTTGTAAACGCTTTAATCACTGTGATAATAGTAAAAAGTGCAAGGAGAATAGGGGTATTCTTCTTGCACTTTTTTTATTTTCAGTTAGTTACGAAGTTTGAGCTGTTATGATATGTTGATATTTAAATTAGGCCTATCGGAAATATAGAATAAGAAAATGGTCGATTTATGATATAATTTCTTTAATATTTTTAGAATGATAAAAGTTAATATAGTGAGATAAATACATATACGAAAAGAGGAATAACGTATGCGATATATTACAGCTGGTGAATCTCATGGTCCACAACTTACAACGATTATAGAAGGTGTTCCGGCAGGATTGTCTTTAGTAGCAGATGATATAAACGAAGAGTTAGCTAGAAGGCAAAAGGGATATGGGCGCGGTAGACGCATGCAAATTGAAACGGATCAAGTGCAAATTTTAAGTGGTGTTAGACATGGAGAAACATTAGGTTCCCCTATTGCACTTGTTGTTGAAAATCGTGATTTTGCACACTGGACAAAAATTATGGGGGCGGAGCCTTTAACTGAGCAAGAAGAAAAAGAGATGAAAAGGAAAGTGACAAAACCAAGGCCTGGGCATGCTGATTTAAATGGTGCGATTAAATATGGTCATAGAGATATGAGGAATGTACTGGAACGTTCGTCAGCGCGCGAAACGACGGTGCGTGTTGCTGCTGGTGCGGTTGCTAAAAAGGTGTTAGCAGAACTTGGTATTAAAGTGGCGGGCCATGTAATTGAAATTGGCGGTGTACAAGCTAAGGAGATTACGTATAGTTCAATTGAAGAATTAAAGAGTATTACAGAAGCATCTCCTGTACGTTGCTTAGATGAAGAAGCTGGTAACCAAATGATGAAAGCGATTGATGATGCGAAAGCAAATGGTGATTCAATTGGTGGAATCGTTGAAGTAATTGTGGAAGGGATGCCAATTGGAGTAGGTAGCTACGTGCATTATGATCGAAAACTGGATGCGAAATTAGCAGCTGCAATTATGAGTATTAATGCTTTTAAAGGTGTCGAGATTGGAATTGGTTTTGAAGCAGCGCATAGACCAGGAAGTGAAGTTCATGATGAAATTCTGTGGGATGAGGAGCATGGATATACACGAAGAACAAATAATGCAGGTGGACTAGAAGGCGGTATGACGACTGGAATGCCAATTGTTGTGCGCGGTGTGATGAAACCGATACCTACACTTTATAAACCTCTTCAAAGTGTAGATATTGATACGAAAGAGCCTTTTACAGCGAGTATTGAACGTTCAGATAGTTGTGCAGTGCCAGCAGCTAGTGTCGTTGCAGAAGCGGTTGTGGCTTGGGAATTAGCGACAGCTTTAATAGAACAATTCGGATTAGATCGTATGGAACTAATTCGTGCAAATATTGAGAAACATAATGAATATGCGAGGGGATTTTAATGGGAAACATACATATTCAAACGAAATCAAAAGAATATGATGTACATGTTGGTAAAGAAGCGTTGTCAAACTTAACAACGATCGTTCAAAATATGCAGCCAGCGGTATCTAACGTAATGATCATTTCAGATGAAGCTGTTGCATCACTACATTTACAGACAGTTATCGATGCATTACAAGTAGAGCAGCACGTGTTTTCGTTTGTTGTACCAAGTGGCGAAAAAGAGAAGTCTTTCGAAAATTTCTATGCGGCTCATACGTCAGCTCTTGAAAATAAATTAGATAGAAATTCTTTAATTCTTGCACTTGGAGGCGGAATGATTGGAGATTTAGCTGGTTTTGTTGCTGCATCGTTTATGCGTGGTATTCGCTTTGTGCAGGTTCCGACAACTTTATTAGCGCACGATAGCGCTGTGGGTGGGAAAGTAGCGATTAACCATCCGTTAGGTAAAAATATGATTGGTGCATTCCATCAGCCAGAAGCAGTTGTATATCATACACCGTTTTTACAGTCTCTTCCTGAAAAAGAGTGGCGTTCAGGTTATGCAGAAGTGATAAAGCATGCTCTTATCGGTGATGTGGAGCTATACCATTGGTTAAAAGAAGAAGTGCAAACATTAGCGGATCTTCATGATGAGAAGTTAATCCATATATTAACGAAGGCGATTCCTGTAAAGGCAAATGTTGTGTCACAAGATGAAACAGAGAAGGGTGTACGTGCTCATTTGAACTTTGGACATACGTTAGGACATGCTCTTGAAAAAGAGCTAGGGTATGGAAATGTTACTCACGGTGACGGTGTAGCGGTTGGAATGTTATTCGCCATATTTTTAAGTGAGCAAGTGTACAAGGTTGATCTTGCTTATGAAGATATGAAGCAGTGGTTCTTGAAATACGGTTATCCAAAAATGCCAAGGGATTTGAATGTAGAGCGCCTCGTTCAATTGATGAAACAAGATAAGAAAGCAAATGCAGGAGCAATTCATATGGTGCTTATGCAGGAATATGGGGTAGTGAATGTCGTATCTATTTCAGATGAGACTGTTCATATTGCGTTAGAGGCATTTCAAAAAGATATGGTTTAAAATGATAGCGAAGTGCTGTGAAGTGCTCATTTAGAGGTATTCTCGTAATAGTGACGGTTATGACAAAAGATTACAGTAAGGGGCTATAACCGTATTGTAATCAAATTGAATGAAATGACTGGGGGAAGAAAAATGAGAGTGAAAGAGCAATTGTTAACTTTGAGAGCGTATGTGCCTGGGAAAAACATTGAAGAAGTAAAAAGAGAATATGGTTTATCAAAAATTGTGAAATTAGCATCCAACGAAAATCCATTCGGTTGTTCAGCACGTGTGACAGAAGCATTAACTTCTTTAGCGAGCCAATATGCCCTTTATCCAGATGGATATGCCTTTGAACTTCGGACAAAAGTAGCGGAACATTTAGGTGTAAAAGCAGAACAACTACTATTTGGTAGTGGATTAGATGAAGTCATTCAAATGATTAGCCGAGCGTTACTACATGAAGGAACAAACGTTGTAATGGCGAATCCTACGTTTTCACAATATCATCACCATGCTGTTATTGAAGGAGCAGAAGTTCGTGAAGTATCACTTAAAGATGGTATTCACGATTTAGATGCAATGCTAGAGCAAGTAGATGAGAAAACGAAAATTGTATGGATTTGTAATCCGAATAATCCAACAGGTACATATGTTGAGAAACAAAAATTACTTTCATTTTTAGAATCAGTTCCTAAGTCGGCTCTCGTTATTATGGACGAAGCATATTATGAATACGCGGAAGCAGAAGACTATCCGCAAACATTACCACTTCTTGAAAAGTATGAAAATCTTATGGTTTTACGCACGTTTTCAAAAGCATATGGTTTAGCTGCTTTTCGTATCGGATATGCGATTGGGGATGCGAAGTTAATCGGACAGCTAGAAGTAGCTAGGTTACCATTCAATACATCAACTGTAGCCCAATCTGTAGCACTCGCTGCATTAGAAGATCAAGCCTTTTTACAAGATTGTGTGCAAAAGAATGCTGAAGGTTTAAATCAGTATTATGCATTTTGTAAAGAATATAACGTATTCTATTATCCATCCCAAACAAATTTCATTTTCTTAAAACTTGGTATACCGGGTAATGAAGCTTTCGAACGATTAATGAAAAAAGGATATATCGTTCGTTCTGGTGCTGCATTTGGTATCGATGATGGTATTCGTATTACTGTCGGTTTGAAGGAAGAAAATGATGAAATTATAGAGTTGCTGAAAGAGCTTGTAAATGAGCAAGTACAGAAAGAAGAAACATATTCTTAAGAGATTGTGAAGGCTCCTAGTATAGGAGCCTTTTTTATCGCATTCAAAATAAAGGTTGAAGACTGCTAATTAAGTTATTCTGTAAACCACGGTTTGTATGGCTCGATAATTAGTGAGAGAAGTTATTTGCACGGTCATAAAAGAAAGCGGTACAATAGAAGATGATGGTAAGGTATCGGTGTCATATCCGAACCTTTTGAACAATTAACTACTCTGTAAGAAGAAGTATAAGAAGAAGTATGCTCATTCTAAAGGTTGCGTTCTAACAGTGAGTTGCTTATGATAAATGAACAGAAGAGAATATTTTTTAGAATTAAAGGAGACGTTTATGCAAAAGTTTGAACAAGCTGTTTCATATATTGAAAATGGTGAAGCGGAAAAAGGATTACAATTATTAAAAGAACAATTAAAAATTGCGAATGATGAAGAGAAGTATGATATCGCTCGTTACTATCATACGCTTGGATTTACAGATGAGGCATTAGCAATTACTGAAGACTTACGTTTACTGTATCCAGAAGAAAGTGAATTCACTGTATTTTTAGCAGAATTATATATTGATCTAGATAAAGAAGATGAAGCGATTGAAGTGCTTCATGATATTCCAGAAAATGACGATTTATATGTTCAATCGTTATTACTTGTTGCAGATTTATTCCAAATGCAAGGTTTTGATGATGTAGCAGAGCAAAAACTATTAAAGGCGAAAGAAATGATGCCTGATGAACCTGTTATTACGTTTGGGTTAGCAGAATTATATAGTAGTAAAGGTGAAGAACAAAAGGCAATTACTTATTATGAATCGCTATTAGCGGAACATAAAGTAATGGGTGGTGTTGTGATCGCACTTCGCCTCGCAGAAACGTTAAGCGCGATCGGAAACTGGGAAGAAGCGATTTCTTATTATGAAGCAGGCCTAGAGGAACAAAAAGATATTCACTCATTATTTGGATATGCCTTTACATTATACCAAGGTGAAGAATATCAGAGAGCAATTGGTGCTTGGCAAGAACTAAAAGAATTAGACCCTGAGTACGCATCACTGTACATGTATTTAGCGAAAAGCTATGAAAAAGAAGGAATGCTTCAAGAAAGCTATGAAACGCTTCATGAAGGAATTAAAGTAGATGAGCTTTCAGTTCCATTTTATGTAGAGTTAGCGAACATTGCGGCGAAATTAGGGAAAATAGTAGAAGCAGAGGAAGTTCTTCAAAAAGCGCTTGAGTTAGATCCAGGGCATTTAGGTGCAACATTAAAATATGCATATATCTTAAAAGAACAAGAAAAGTACGAAGAGTTAATTGCAATTGTAGAGCGTGCTATTGATAGTGGAGAACCAGATACACAACTACTTTGGGATCTTGCGTATGCAAAAAAACAATTAGAAATGTATTCGGATGCATTAAAACACTATGAAAGTGCATATACTTCTTTTAAGAATCATCCAGACTTCTTAGAAGAGTACGGTTATTTCTTATTGGAAGAAGGAAAACGAAAAGAGGCGAAAGAAGTATTTACCCAGTTATTACAACTAGACCCGACACAAATTCATATTGAAGAATTGTTATATAATTTAGAGGATTTTTCATAAGTTGGAAGGAAACTGAATGCCGCTTCTTGAATCTAAAAAGAAAAGAGAAAGACAGAGGAGGGACTTAATTGCTATGAATACCCCTGTTTCTGTAAACGAGAAGAAGGATTTTGTAAAATGGTTTTTGAATAATTACCAACTGAAACAGCGTGAATGTGTATGGATTCTGAATTATTTAATGAGTCACGACCAATTGATGCATAAAGTCCACTTCGTAGAGCATGCAAAATATTGTCCGCGTGGCTTAGTGATGTCAGCGAATTGTGTGAAAGACACACCGTTTCACTTTTTTAAACAAAATGTTATGACAACAGATGCTGAAAAATCGTTTCATGATATTCGTTTAAATCGAGATGAGGATATTTATATTCAACTCAACTTTAAATCATCGTTTCAAAATGCGAATTATGTAGCTGTATTAGAAGAAAACCCATATCTACCAAAGCATATTGAAGTAAATGAAAAAGATCGTTTACTTGCAGAAAGGTTTTTGGAAGAAAGTGTATTTTCGTTTAGGAGAGAACGCCTTTTGAAACAAATTGATGAAGCGTTAGATAAGCAAGATAAGGAAGCGTTTCATAGATTAACGGCAGAGTTAAAGACTTTATAGAATTTATTTGGATTAATTAATTTTTACAAATTTCAGACTTTTATAAAGAAAAACTACCTATATTGGGTAGTTTTTCTTTTTTTACCTCTTTTAGTGTGGTTTAATATATATAAAGTGAAAGTTCTGTCATTTGCAAGTGAAGGAGGGAAGGGATTTGAAGTGGATTGTAAAAGATGTAGAACAGTTTGAGCAAGCAAGAGAGTATGTTGATACAGGAGTAATACCGCTGTTATCAATTTCGGCAGCAAAAGAAATGAAAATGGTTGTAGAACAAGGTGAATTTATCGAATTGTTGAGCACGGAATTGGAAAGAGAGTATAAAGGAAGAGTGCTTTTACTGCCTGCGTTTACGTATTTGGTAGAAAGTCAAAAGAATGAAAAAGGTCGTTTGCAAGAATGGACAAATCATTTACGAAGTGAAGGTTTTAAGCATATTGCTTATGTTACAAGTGATTTTTCATGGAAAGAGGATATGCAAGAGTTACAGGGAGATTTATTTTGGTTTCCTTCATTAGCGTTAGAACAATTTAGTGATCAAGCAAAAAGAGAAGTTATTCATGCGCATATAAAAAATATAATGGTGATGTTGGAAGAGAAATGGGGAAACTCGCAATAAACAGAAAGTTCTTATTATTATGAGTAGTATGATATTGACCTGTGCATGAGCGTATTATATCATGATAGTGTCCTAGTTTTTATTTTTTATATAATTTATCACGAGGGGACAATTTCTGATAGAGGGGGGAAATTTTCGTGAGCGACAAAGAACATCGCGTGTCAAGAAGACAATTTTTAAATTACACACTCACAGGGGTAGGAGGCTTTATGGCTGCCGGTATTTTAATGCCGATGACGCGATTTGCGCTTGATCCGGTGTTAAGAAAAGAAGCGGGAACAGATATGGTTGCTGTTGCGCAAGTAAAGGATATTACAACAGAGCCGAAGCGTTTCGATTTTAAAGTGAAGCAGGTTGATGGTTGGTACAAGTCTGAAGAACCAAAATCGGCTTGGGTTCATAAAGATGAAAGCGGAGACATTGTTGCGTTCTCTCCAGTATGTAAACATTTAGGATGTACAGTTAACTGGAATTCGGACAAAGCACATCCGAATCAATTCTTTTGCCCATGTCACGGGGGGCGTTATACAAAAGATGGGATTAACATTAAAGGTACGCCACCCCTTGCTCCGCTTGATGTGTACGAGTCTAAAGTGAAAGATGGAACGCTGTATCTAGGAAAAGCGAAGCCAAGAGGGGGTGCAAAGTAGATGTTAAATAAAATTTATGATTGGGTGGATGAAAGATTGGATATTACACCAATATGGCGTGATATCGCTGATCATGAAGTACCTGAACATGTAAACCCGGCACATCACTTTTCTGCATTCGTCTATTGCTTTGGAGGACTTACCTTTTTCGTTACTGTAATTCAAATTTTATCTGGAATGTTTTTGACGATGTATTATGTGCCTGATATTAAAAATGCTTGGGAATCAGTTTACTATTTACAAAATGAAGTTGCTTATGGGCAAATTGTTCGTGGTATGCACCACTGGGGTGCTAGTCTCGTAATTGTAATGATGTTTTTACATACACTCAGAGTTTTCTTCCAAGGTGCGTATAAAAAGCCCCGTGAGTTAAACTGGATTGTTGGTGTTCTTATTTTCTTTGTTATGTTAGGTCTTGGTTTTACCGGATATTTATTGCCGTGGGATATGAAAGCTTTATTTGCTACAAAAGTAGGGATTCAAATTGCAGAGCAAACACCGCTCATTGGTCCTTATATTAAAACATTACTCGCTGGTCATTCCGAAATTGTTGGCGCTCAAACATTAACTCGCTTCTTTGCTATTCACGTCTTCTTCTTACCAGCAGCACTTCTAGGTTTAATGGCCTTCCACTTCATCATGATTCGCAAACAAGGTATTTCCGGTCCACTATAAGAGATTGCTAAATTAAAGGGGAAAGAACTAAAGGAGGGAGATTATGCATCGCGGCAAAGGGATGAAGTTTGTAGGAGATTCTCGGGTACCAGTAGCTCGGAAACCAAATATTCCAAAAGACTATTCTGAATACCCAGGGAAAACAGAAGCATTTTGGCCGAACTTCTTGTTAAAAGAATGGATGGTTGGTGCAGTTTTTTTAATCGGTTATTTATGTTTAACAGTGGCGCATCCGTCGCCGCTTGAGAGAATGGCGGACCCAACAGATGCTGGATATATACCACTTCCAGATTGGTATTTCTTATTCTTGTATCAGTTATTAAAGTATTCGTATGCTTCCGGTTCATTTACTGTAATTGGAGCATTTATTATGCCAGGGATTGCGTTTGGAGCATTACTGTTAGCTCCATTTCTTGATCGAGGTCCAGAAAGACGTCCATTGAAGCGTCCTGTGGCAACTGGATTTATGCTTTTAGCAATTGCATCGATTATCTTTTTAACTTGGGAATCTGTAGCACACCACGACTGGGAAGCTGCAAAAAAACAAGGAGCAATTGTAAAAACAGCGCCAGTTGATAAAAATGATGATGGCTATAAATTAATGCAAAAAAATACTTGTTTAACATGTCATGGTGACAATTTACAAGGCGGGGCAGCAGCACCGGCACTGCAAAACTTAACTTTAAAGCCAGAAGAAATTGCTAAAATTGCGAAAGAGGGAAAAGGTTCAATGCCTAAAGGTGTATTTAAAGGTACGGATGAGGAACTGAAGAAGCTTTCGGAATTCGTTGCAAAGTATAATAAAAAATAATAAAAAGCTGACTACAAAATTTGTAGTCAGCTTTTCTATTTAGTTGGATGAAGTTTGTTATAATAGAGTAGGATTTAATGAATGAATTACTTTGCTTGAAAGGTGTTGGACATACGGATTGGTGTACTTGTATGCAATGTTAAGACAACGCTCGGTATTATTATTTTTATTAATTGTTAACATATTAGGTACAATTTACGGATTTATATGGTACGGAAATCAATTGAAAGAAACGTCACCTATATTTTGTCCGTTTGTACCAGATAGTCCTATGGCGAGTCTCTTTTTTGTCTTTGTTTTAATTGCTTTTTTGGCAAAGAGAAACTGGGGATTAATAGAAGCGTTAGCGATTGTAACTTTAATAAAATATGGTATTTGGGCTGTTGTTGTAAACGGGATTATGATTTACGTAAAAGGGCCTATTGGCCTTATGGGCTACATGTTAATGCTTTCGCACTTTGCGATGGCAGTACAAGGATTTTTATATGCTCCATTCTATCGTATAAAAAAATGGCATTTTATAGTAGCAGCTGTGTGGACGTTGCATAACGATGCAATTGATTA
This sequence comes from Bacillus sp. ISO11, assembly GCF_003458115.1. NCBI lineage: Bacteria > Bacillati > Bacillota > Bacilli > Caryophanales > Bacillaceae > Bacillus > Bacillus sp. ISO11. The sequence continues at coordinate 87,056 of NZ_QXCO01000022.1, forward strand.
TTTATTTTGGCAAATGCCGCGATATGGAATTATGCATTTGTTTGTAGAGGAAATTGGTTATTTTACGTTTTGGTTAAGTATTGCTGTACTATGTATTACATATTATTGTTGCTTACGTGAGCAAAGGAAACAATTTTCTTTATGATGGTTAGAACATTTAGGGGGAGAACATGGAGAAAAATAAGAGTGGTACAAAAATATTGGATCGATTGATTACTTTAGTTGTTTCATATAGCATAGCATTTTCTATTTTTGCACTCGCAACAACGGCAGTTGTCTATGGAAAATGGCTGTATTATTTTGAAATTGATTTTTTAAATATTCCTGATTTAGCGGATATGACGAAGGATGAAATTAAAAGAAATTACGATGTGCTTATTACATATTTATCCCCGTTTTATGACGGAGCATTACATTTGCCAACATTAGATATGTCCACAAATGGCCGTATTCATTTTGTAGATGTTAAAAATATTTTAGTAAAGATTCAATATGTGATGTATGCGACAATTATGATTGCAGTGATAGGCGGAATTTATTTATTAAAAAAGAAAAATGAAAAGTTTTTACTGCATGGATCGATTTTAACAATCATTTTTCCGATAGCGCTTATGTTACCAATTGCTATTAATTTTGAAAAGAGTTTTGTATTATTCCATAAACTTTTATTTAGTAATGATTATTGGGTTTTTGATCCTGAAAAAGATCCAATTATATTAATGTTACCAGAAGAGTTCTTTATGCATGCTGCGTGTGCTATTTTATTATTCCTTTTAGGTGGTAGTATACTTTGTTACAGTTTATATCGATATTTCGTAAAAAAGAAAAGGATGTCACAGAAAAAATTCTCTGCTTAAAGAGAATTTTTTTCTTTGTAAAATGATAATATATTTTTCGGTCTAGTTCTGTTCTATTCTTGTCCAAATTAACATATTTTGTACTAGTAGTTATAGGGGGGACCGGGATGAAGAGAACATTAATTGGATTGATAGCATTTCTAATTATAATGTTTCCGTTACGTATATATGCTGAAGAGTGGAATGAGCTAACAGGGTTGTTAGACGACTCGTTACAGTTAGTGAAGCGTAATGAAGATGAAAAAGCGGTACAAGTATTACAACATTTCTCGGAGCAATTTTTAATAAAGGGGAATGAAAAGAAGCAGGAAGTAACACCAGATCAAGTTAGAGTTATTTCTTTAGCTTACGATAAGGCGCAACAATCGCTCTCTGAAGAAGGTTTAGGTAAGCAAGCTAAAATTGATAATGTGCTGGCATTACAACTTGCTGTTGATGCACAAGTATCGAAATATCAACCACTTTGGATGGAAAGAGAAAGGAAAGTAATGGATGCCTTTTCTCAAATGGAAAAAGCGATGGAAAAAGAAGATGCTGGGCAGTTTCAACAAACGTTAAATACGTTTTTAAACGAATTCAATATTATTTATCCAAGCTTAATGATTGCTTTGCCAGAAAACGAGGTTCAGCGTGTAAATGTTCATTTATCTTATTTAGATGAATTTCGTAACGTTATGTTAAAAACGAAAGGCGGCCAAATGCAATTAGGGATTATTAAAGGGGATTTGCAAAAGATATTTCACACAGTAAAAAAAGATGAAATTGCACCCTCTCTCATTTGGTTTATGACAATTACTGGGGGACTTATTTTCTTCACATTAACTTATGTTGGATGGAGAAAGTATAAAGGAGAAAGAGAAAAAAGAAAAAGTAATGTACATTCTAAAAATAGATAATGCAATAAATAAAGATATGGATTGTAAGGTTTATTCATTGACAATAGTGGCAGAAGAAAATAGAATGAGAAGTACTATAATTAAAACTTCAATGGAGGTTCATGATGTTTTATTTAATTTACTTCGCGATCATAATGATCATACCGTTGTATGCACAGTCAAGAGTACGTAGTGCCTATAGCAAGTATTCACAAGTTTATTCAACATCAGGTATGACAGGAGCGGAAGTGGCTCGAAAAATTTTAGATGAAAATGGATTATACAACGTAGCTGTAGAAGAAACACCAGGTCATTTATCAGACCATTATGATCCAACCGCTAAGACGGTTCGATTATCAACAGATAACTATTATGGACATTCAGTTGCTGGTACAGCAGTTGCAGCACACGAAGTAGGACACGCAATTCAAGATGCAAAAGATTATAAATTTATGCGCGTTCGTCATTCGTTAGTGCCAGTTGCAAACTTTGGTTCGAATATGTCTTGGATTTTCGTCCTAATCGGTATATTTGCACAAATGTCTGGTTTGTTGTTATTAGGTATCATTTTAATGGCAGCAGGTGTTGTGTTCCAGCTCGTTACATTGCCAGTTGAGTTTGATGCGTCAAAGCGCGCAATGCAACAAATTGAAGCGTTAGGTATTGTATCAACAGATGAATATGGGCAAGCTCGTAAAGTATTAAATGCGGCAGCATTAACATATGTAGCAGCTGCAGCTGTAGCGGTATTTGAATTATTACGTCTCGTATTAATGTATACTGGTATGCAGCGTAGCGACGACTAAAGACTATCAATTTGAACTGAACCCAAAAAATTAGACAAATATATTAAGCAGCTACTAAGGATTGAACTCTGTATTGCACAGGGGACAATCCTTTTAGTTTTGTTTTAATTCTTTTGTGATTGTAGTAATGAATATAAGT
>NZ_QXCO01000023.1:0-89502 GCF_003458115.1 Bacillus sp. ISO11
TTTTTCCGCCTTCCGTACCTTCTAGATATCGTTTTACTGCTTGTATTTTATCTTTTGAAGAAAATTTAGCCATAAAAAATGCACCTCCAATTGTTAGTTATGTGTCTAACAATTGGGGTGCACTTCAAATCAGTGGTCTTTTAAATGATTAAGCAGCTTTCTGTTCAGTTTGAGGAACAGGTTTTTGAAGCGAGTTGTAAACTCCTGTTCCGATAACGTCTAATGCCATTCTCATTCGTTCAGGTGAAATGTTTTCTAATACGTTATCTTGAGGTGTATGGTATACCTTCTCAATATGATAGATTAATGGGTTCCAACTATCGACACCCATCCAAATGAATAGAGCAGCAGGAATACCAGCTTCAGCAAATGGAACATGATCACTAGAACCGAATTTACCTTGTAGGATGAGGTTATTATTTAGTTGTTTACCTGCTTGCAAGGCAGCGTCTGTTACAAAGTTTGTAGAGCCATCAGGTGTCATAGCATATAAATTCTTTGCTTTATCATAATTTGTTGCAACCATGTCGGCGTTAAAGACACCTAAAATACGGTCGCGTTCTTTTTGGGATAGACTATTCACGTAATAATCCGAACCAAGTAATCCAGTTTCTTCAGAACCAAAGGTAATAAAGCGAATTTCTTTATCAGTTTCTACATTTTGAAAAGCACGAGCTAGTTCTAATACTAATCCAGTTCCAGAAGCATTATCATTTGCGCCAGGTGCTCCGACAACACTATCATAGTGCGAGCTTACAACGACTGCTTTTTCATTACCTGTACTCTTCTTTGGTTTCTTTTTGGCGATAACATTTAGAGATGTTAATTTAGATTCATGTCTCGCTTTTAGGGAAAGAATTGTTGTCCCTTTTTTAGCGATTTCTTCTTTAAATGCATTTCCTTGCGCATAAGCAAGACCAAAGACAGGGATAGATTGCTTTTTCATTAGGCGGGGATTGAAGGTTTGTCCATAATTTCCGCGTCCGCCAATTAAACTGTATAAAAGAACACCTTTTGCACCTTTGCTAACAGCATTTTCAACTTGTTTATTATAGTCGGTAACTGTCGTTCCTCTTTCAAATAAAACAATTTTACCGTTTACTTCATTTGGAATATCTTCTAATTTTGTCCCACCTTGAACAAAGATAAGGGGAGCTGTAACAGCTTCTGTAGAAATTAGTGCATTAGGAGCAGCACCAGCTTGCCAATTACGTTTTGTTGATAGGGGTGATTCAATGAATCCAACGTATTGATCGGGCACCTGAAATGGTTGATATTCTACTTCATAGCCCATTGATTTAAGCTGCATACCAATGTAACGAGAAGCCCATTCTTCGGATTTTGTTCCACCGGGGCGAGGACCAATTGTTTCAGATAAGAAACGAACATGTTCAATCGCGCGGTTTGGATCAATCTGTTTTGTAATAGATGGAGTTTGTGTAACCTCTGACGTGGAATCCGCTTTTGCTTGCCCAATTGGAGCTAAGCTAACAGCAAGTGATACAGCAAGCAAAGAGCTTACTATTTTTTGTTTCAATGATTTTCTCATTTTTTCCTCTCCTATTCTTCTATTCTCTCTGACTGACAAAAGAAGACGGATAATGACTTTATTTTACCTTCACACCTTTTATTTTTCAATATTCTGACATTGAGAAATAAAAAAACGATATATGCATATTTGCATATTTTTGAGGGAGATATGTATGCTATCATTTTAAACGAAGGTTCGCTTTCTACTCTGAAAGCTCCTACATTGCATGAATCTAGTGTACCCAAACTTTAGATTATGTAGAGGAATGGAACCACTGTAGGGTTTCATTTCTCATGTTTGAATCAGTTGATGGTAATTATGTTTCCGCATTTCATAATTATTATCAGTGATATATGTAAGGCATCCATATGAAAATAAGAGGCTGTTCAAAGGTTTTCCGTACTTTTGGGCAGCCTCACCCCGTTAAAAGGACGATACTTTATGTATCGTCCTTTTTGTATAAAAAAACATCCAATCAATTGAGAGATTGATTGGATGTGAAAAAATTATTAATAATTTTTTTTGCGTTTTGTAGCTAAAATACTTAATAATCCAGCTAGTAGAAGAACAATACCTACTGTTTGTGTAGGGTCTTCTTTATGACCTGTATTTGGAAGGTGCTTATCCGTATTTCGATCATCTTGCTGTTTGTTATCTGTTTTATTCGATGTTTCTTCGGAAGTTCCGTTTTCGTGTTTCTCAGGTGTTTCATTATTTTGTTCTTCAGAAGTTCCGTTTTCGTGTTTCTCAGATGTTTCATTGCCTTTGTTATCTTCTTTATTTGGAGGAGTAATTGGCTTGTCATCTCCACCTGAAGAAGATTCAATTTTTTTATTTGAAACTGTAATTTGTAGTGGCTTAGCTTGGGCTTTATCAATTGTAAAGTTTATTGGTGATGCATCTAATTGATAGCCTTTAGGAGCCTTTGTTTCTACTAATTGATAATTACCAGGTTTCAAATCATTTACGATTACTTTTCCGTGTTGATCTGTTTTTAAACCTTCTCGGATGACTTTTCCATCTTGGTCTAAAATATTGAAAATGGCACCTTCAAGTGTTCCATGGTGATCAATATCAACTTTAGTTAACTCAATTGAACCTGTTGTTAAACTATTTAAGGCTGTAACAGAGGTAACCTGAGATTGTCCTTTCGTAATTGTGAAAGGAATTGGTTTAACGTTTAAATCATAGCCAGTTGGAGCTTTCGTTTCAATGAACTGATAATCTCCCGGACGTAAATCAGAAACTGAAATCTTCCCATCTTTATCAGTAGTTAAATCAGTGCGAACAATTTTACCTTTCGCATCGATGATGTTAAACACTGCATCAGAAAGTTTTGTATCTGGATTTATATCATCCACTTTTATTAATTCTACAGCACCCTCAGTTAAGCTATTTGTAGCAGTAACTTGGAGCTTTTCTTTTTGGCTTTTCTTAATTGTAAACTTAATAGGTGTACTATCTAATTTATAGTGTTCAGGAGCTTTCGTTTCAATAAACTGATAGTCCCCAGGACGTAAATCAGAAACAGAAATTTTTCCATGTACATCTGTTGTAAGTTCAGTGCGAATGTCGTTACCATTCATATCAGTAATTTTAAATATCGCATCTTTAAGAGCAGTACCATCTACATCATCTACTTTAGAAAGTTCCACAGTGCCTTTCGTTAAGCTATTTGTAGCTGTAACGGAGATAGGATCAGCTTGGCTCTTTGTGATTGTGAATGGAATTGGCTCTTTGTTTAAATCATAGTGTTTCGGAGCCGTTGTCTCGATGAATTGATAATCACCAGGACGTAGGTCAGAAACGCTAATTTTACCTTGTTGATTCGTAACAAGATCTTTGCGAATTACAGTGCCATTCATATCCACAATTTTAAATACTGCGCCTTCAAGAGTAGTGCCATCGACGTCATCCACTTTAGAAAGTTCCACGCCGCCTTTTGTTAAACTATTTTTCATAGTAACGGTAGCAATATCTTTTTGGCTTTTTTCAATTGTAAATATAATTGGTTTTTTGTCTAAATCATAGTGTTCAGGGGCCGTTATTTCAACGAATTGATACGTACCAGGACGTAAGTTTTCGATAACGATTTTACCTTCACTGTTTGTTTTTAAATCTGTTTTAAGTACTTTGCCATCTTGATCTAGTAAATTAAATACCGCATCGGCAAGTTTTGTTTGAGTGTTTAAATCATCAACTTTAAGTAATTCGATACTACCTTGTTTTAAGCTATTTGTAGCAGTTAAAGAAATAACTTTCTTCTGTCCTTTTTCAATAGTGAATTTGATTGGTGTTTCATCTAAAACGTAATGCTTAGGAGCTTTCGTTTCGATGAATTGGTAATCACCAGGACGTAGGTCGTTAATTTCGATTATTCCTTGTTCATTTGTAACAAGGTCTTTATGAACTACATCACCGTTCATATTAACAATTTTAAATACTGCATCTTTAAGAACAGTGCCATCAATATCGTCTACTTTAGAAAGTTTAACTGCACCCTTTGTTAAAGCATTTGTAGCAGTGATATGAAGAGTTTCAGTTTGGCTCTTTTTAATTGTAAATACGATAGGTTTTTTATCTAAATCGTAATGTTCAGGAGCAATTGTTTCAACGAATTGATACGTACCAGGACGTAGATTTTCAACAACAATTTTACCTTCAGCATTTGTTTTTAAGCCTTCTTCAACTAGCTCACCGTCTGCATCTAATAAATTAAATACGGCGTTAGCAAGTTTTGTATTTATATCAATATCGTCAATCTTTGTTAGTTCAACGCTACCTTTTTTCAAAGCATTTTTGCCTGTAACATTGATCTCTTTCGTTTGACTTCTTTCAATTGTAAATGGAATCGTTGTTTCATCTAATACATAGTGCTCAGGAGCTTTTGTTTCAATGAACTGATAGTCTCCAGGGCGTAAATCAGAAACAGAAATTTTTCCGTTTTTATCTGTAACAAGATTCGTATGAACTTCCTTACCATTCATATCCACAATCTTAAAGATTGCACCTTCGAGCATCGTACGATCGATGTCATCAATTTTTGTTAATGTTACTGCACCTTTCTTTAAACTGTTAGTAGCGGTAACAGTAATATTCTCTTTTTGACTTTTTTCGATAGTGAACGGAATAGGGTCTTTGCTTAAGGTATAGTCTTTTGGAGCTTTTACTTCAATAAATTGATAGTCTCCAGGACGTAAATCAGAAGCAGTAATTTTACCGTTTTTATCAGTCGTTAAATCTTTTCGAATTACCTTTTTAGTATCATGAGCGTCAACGATTATAAATTCTGCACCTTCAAGAGTAGTGCCATCAACATCATCAACTTTTGTTAAAGTGACGCCACCTGTAAGTAAACTATTTTTTACAGTAACAGGGATAGGAAGATCTTCCTTACTACCTTTTTTAATTGTGAACTTAATAGGTGTTTTGTCTAATTTATAATGTTCAGGGGCTTTTGTTTCGATAAATTGATAATCCCCTGGTGCTAAATCAGGAATAACTAATACTCCGTGATCATCTGTTGTTAAATCTTTCATAATTTCTTTGCCAGTTGGGTCTTGCAATGTGAATACAGCGCCGGCAAGAGCTTTACTACTTTCCACATCATCTTCTTTAATAAGTTTAACTTTTCCTTTCGTTAAACTATTTTTAAATGTAAGTGGAAGGAGTTTTTGTTGTCCTTTTTCGATTGTAAATTCAATTGGTTCTACATTTACATCGTAATAAGTTGGAGCCTTTGTTTCGATAAGTTTATAGTTACCAGGACGTAAGTCATCTACAACTAGCATTCCTTTATTATTCGTAACAAGGTCCGTACGAACATCTTCATTAGTATCTCTATTAACGATTTTAAATACTGCACCTTCAAGTGTTTCCTTTTCATCTGCAGCATTCACTTTTGTTAACTCAATACCGCCTTTTGTTAAGCTGTTTTTAGCGGTAACAGTAGCCTGAGTTGTTTGACTTTCTGTAATCGTAAATTTAATTGGTTTTGTATTTTTGTCGTAATACTTCGGTGCTGTTACTTCGATAAATTTATAATCGCCAGGGCGTAAGCCAGTAGCGATAGCTTTACCATCCGCACCAGTTTTTACATTTTCGCGAATGACTTTCTTTTCATCATTTGCATCAACAATTTTAAATACAGCACCTTCAAGAGCTGTACCATCGATATCATCAACTTTTGTTAATTCAACATCTCCTGGTTTTAAAGCATTTTCAGCTTTCACAAGTAGAGTTTCTTTCTGACTTCTATCGATTGTAAATTCAATAGGTTCTGCTCGTAAAACGTAATGTTCAGGAGCAGCTATTTCAATGAATTTATACGTACCAGGACGTAGGTTACTAACTTTAACTTTACCGTGTTTATCAGTAGTTAAGTTAGTGTAAGGGGAAACGTCATTATTATTTGTATCGACAAGCTTGAATACTGCACCTTCAAGTGGTTTTTTCTCACCAAACTCATCAACTTTTAATAATTCAACTTCGCCCGTTTTTAAGCTGTTATTTGCCGTAACAGTAGCAAGAGCTTGTTGGCTTTTATCAATTGTAAACTCGATAGGGTTTGTACTTAACGTATAATCCTTAGGAGCTTCTGTTTCGATAAATTTATAAACACCAGGCTCTAGATCTTTAATGGTAACTTTTCCATCTGAACCTGTTTTTATATTTTCACGAATTACTTGTTTCTCGTCATTCGCATCGACAATTTTAAATACAGCACCTTCAAGGGCAGTGCCATCGACATCATCGACTTTCGTTAAAGTGACACCACCTTTAATGAGGTGATTTGTCGCGGTAACAGTAAGTGCTTTCTGTTGGCTTTTTTCAATTGTAAATTTAAGCGGTTTTTTATCTATTTCATAATGTTCAGGTGCTTTCTCTTCAACAAACTGGTACTCTCCAGGAAGTAAATTTTTCGCTTCGATTTGTCCGTTACCATTTGTCGTTAATTTGGTATAACCAGGAATTCTTTTGTTATTTTGGTCCCGTACACTAAATACAGCACCTTCTAAAGTATTACCCTCTTTATCAACTTTTGTTAGGATAGCTGAGCCTCTAATTAAGCTGTTTTGGGCCGTTTTATTGATTACTGTTGTTTGATCTTCCTCGATTGTAAATTCAATAAGTCGATCATCTAATTGATAATGCTCAGGAGCCTTTATTTCTTTTAAATAGTAAGTTCCTGGTTTTAAATTATCTACAGTAATTTGTCCTTTATCATTTGTTGTTAATTTTTCGTGTTCTGAAATTATTTTTTTATCTTTATCAAGTAGTGTGAAAACGGCACCTTGCAGTGTGACGTTTTTATTCAGGTCATCAGACTTTGTTAAAACTACTTTACCGACAAACTTCTTATTTGCAAGTTTATATGTTGTAGTCTCTTGTGTACCAAGTTCAACAATTTTTCCTTGTTTTAAATCCCAGCTAATTACATAGCCTTCAGGAGCCTTTGTTTCTTTTAATAAATATTTATCGCGTTTTAAATTATTAAATTTAGCGATACCGTCTTTGTCTGTTGTAATTTTACGGATAACAGTTTTACCTGTACGATCGTATAAAGTAAATTCTGCCCCAGCTAATAGTGCGTTTTTATTGTCGTTATCTACCTTTATAATTTCAAGGTTTCCACGGCCTTTAGTAGCAGATCCTCCGCCTGAACCAGAAGACATTCTCACTTCAATCGTTTCAGTAGTTTCTGTGTTTTTAACTGTCAACTTATTGCCTGTGATTTTCGCTTTATTACTTACTTTTTCTTTATCGTCTGCATTAATAAGTGAGCGATATTCTAAAATATAAGCTCGATCAATTTTTTTCAAGAAGGCAATTTCGAAATGTTGCTTTCCGGTATTATTGTCTGTTGTTATTTTGAGTTTATAGTCTGTTCCTTCTTTTAATTCGTTTACTGTATCTTTTGTTAAATTTCCATATGGATCAACAGTTGTAGGATATAAGTGGAATGAATCTTCCATAATTACCTGATTTTCGGTTGGGTCATCTGTTACAACGGCATCTGCAATGGTTGATTGGCTTTCGTTAATTGCGATACTCCAATTAATATAGTTGTCGTCTTGCACAGCTTTTTTAGTAACAAAGCTGCCACCTTTATTTACTTGAGTGTCACCTGTAAGGGTGTTTACAATTTTAGAGCCATCTTTTAAATCTGCCTCGTTTTTGTAGGTACCTTGGATAAGTTCACCATCAAGGCTTGTTTTAAAGATAATATAGTAAGGTGAATTAATTGATTGTTTGAAATGAACCTTTAGGGTGTTTTTATTGTTCTCTGTAGGTTCTTCAAGTTCATATTGCTCAGTTGGTACAGCATTACCAGGTTGTGCATTATTAGGATTTCCATTTAAAATCATATCGCGCACTTCAATGGATCCAGGCACTAACTTTTGTTTATCTTGTATGACGTCTATAACATAAGGATCTTTAATCTCAACATTATTATAGTTAAAGCCTATTATCCAAGTAATTTCCTTCGTTTGGGCGTTATAAGAACCGTATTTATAACCATTTGCTTTTGTGAAAGTATCAGGATCAAAATTAGCTTCAACTTGATTTGATTGTGGATTAGAATCCGTATCTATCCAAGATAGGTTACCTGTATTTTTAAATGAAGTTTTACCACTTTCTAGCTTTGTATAATCAAAGTCTGTCGTATATTTTACAACTAATGTCTTTGTCATATTAGACTGATACGTACCTATAAGAGTAATTTTGAAGCCTTTATCTGTTGTATCTAAAATATAGTCAGTCCCAGCCTGAAGGGTATAATTTCCGTCTTTAATTTCTAGTTTCTTATCTTTTAATTGTAATCCACCATGATCAAAGGTGTCCGTAATGATCGCGTTGTTTAATGGATAGTTGTTATTATTTACTATAATTGTCCAAGTTGTTGTTTTGTCTTTATAATTTGTTTCAGCTTTATTATTAGATTTAATAATATTTTGCTGCTTGAAGCTAGCTTCATTTTCTTTACTTGAATCATTATCAGCTGTAACTTTATTTTTTACTTTTCCATCTTCTATAACTTTATTAGTTGGCTTGGTTTTATAGGTAATCACATAAGCACTATTAATATCATCATTAAACTGTAAATCGAAGCCATTCTTCTTGTTACTTACAGTGTAATTATTAACAGCGTCTCCTGTTACAAGCGTTCCTTTTTCATTATATGAAGCGTTTTTTACAACAATAGAATTTGCATCTAGTTCGTGTGTATCGTCAAAAATATCTTTTAAAATCGCATCTGCTTTTTTGATCTCTCTTTGATCACCATTGTAAGTAATTGTCCACTCAATTGTTTGCGTCTTTGGATCATATTTACTTGTTTTATTTAAGTGTGTACCACGAGAAACCGTTACAGTAGAGCTTGCGTTTTGTTGCTTTTGATTATCACTCGTTATCGTAACGTTATTTCGGAAACTTTTAATATTTTCATCAGTAATTTTTGTGGCATATTCGATTTGATATGCTTTATTGATAGAATCTTTAAAAGCAATCTCCAATTTTGAGCCATCTGATGAAATAATATTGTAATCTGTTGGCTCAGCTTCTGCACCACGCGTTACATTCCCATTAACATCAACTTCTAAATAATAAACTTTAATAGAATCTTTATTTAAGTTTGTACCTTGTGGAATGTTATCTTTAAAAATAGCGTTTTTAAGGGTGTCTTGCGTTTTGTTCATCTCTACTTTCCAATTAATTTCATTTGTATTAATTGGTCTATCAGGTAATCCTTTTTTATTCGTAGCTGTTTGTACATTAGGCTTAAAGTCAACTGTAATAGAAACATCCTTATCTTTAATCGGGAAAGGAATTTCTTGTGTTGTTGTACCTTTAATTTCAGCTTTATTAAATTCTGTCTTTAATTGTAGGTTACCAGCAACATCTGGATGCTCTTCAACATAATCGTTGAATTTCATCGTGACTTTTCCATCTTTTGTAACAGTAAAATTACCAATTTGATGGTTTTCACTATCATATAAAGGACTGTTAATTGTATTGTAAATCTTAAAATGTTTAGGAAGATCAAAAATATAGTAATCTCCATTTTTCACATTCATTGACTTTAAAAGTTCCCATGTAAACTCAATATTGGCAGGGGAATCTGTACTTGGACGGTTATCCTCTGTAAATGGTTTTCCGTCTTTATCCGTCAACTTTACACCGGTTAAAATGTTTGTTGTTATTTGCTTTGGACCTGAATTTGTATTCTCAGCAGGGTCGCTTGATAGCTTTTGTTCTGGATTGTCAGTAGCAATTTTAGCTGCTAGGTTTTGTTCCGGATTATCAGTGGCAGTTTTAGCTGCTGGGTTTTGTTCCGGATTATCAGTGGCAGTTTTAGCTGCTGGGTTTTGTTCCGGATTATCAGTGGCAGTTTTAGCTGCTGGGTTTTGTTCCGGATTATCGGTAACAGTTTTAGTTGCTGGGTTTTGTTCCGGATTATCAGTAACAGTTTTAGTTGCTGGATCTTGCTCCGGATTGTCAGTAACAGGTTTAGCTACTGGATCTTGCGCTTGTTTATTAGTATCCTGTTTGGTGCCATCTTCTTTAGAGTTTTCTACTTGAACAGGAACTGATATAGGCTGAACCATTGTTCCTAAAGGAAAAGCGATTTGAACTGATTTTTCCCCAGTTTTTAAAGTTGAGTTAAACACGGTATCAACTTTAATTTTTCCTTTAGCGTCTTTCAAATTTTCTACTTGATCATTAAATATTAATTTTAGTTTATTATCTTTAGCTGTTATAAAATATTGACCAATATTTTTTTGATCTGTTACTAAATCCCCTTGCAAATCTTTAGATACTTTTAATGCAAGTGGTATTTGAACTACTGCTGTATCATTTGCGTGTGCAACTTGTTGATCCTTTATTGACCAAGCGTATTCTACTTGAATGGTTGATCCTATCTTTATTAAATTGTTAGGATTTTTTGCTTCGTCAATAATATGATTCGTCGCATCTTTCATTTCAACAGTGTCAAATAAGGAATCTCCTGTTAAGGTTTCCGCTTTTACTTGATTGTATGGAAAACTAGCAAGTTGCGAAAATAGTACGAATACAATTAAACATACATTAAAAAGTTTTTTCATTTTTCCTCCTCTGAACATTCATTTGTCCATTGGGGACTTATTCCACATGAACAAATGGAATATTAAAAGTATTTGTTATAAGCTATTTATTTTTGTTATCCCTCCGTTTCTATACGCGTTCTCAGACAAACAGAATTATGTTCAAAGCAATATTATTTAACGTAAAACAAAATGTATATTTACACAGTTCTATGGAAATATACACAATTCGACAAAAAATGTCGAAAAAAATACTGATATAAATAATGATATCAGACCTTTATATGTGAGATAGTTTTCATGTATATCTAGTAAAAAAGAATGGTTATAAAGGTAAGTTTTACGATACATACTAACCAATGTAGTGTATCCCTTTGTGAAGGCTTATTTTTGCCTTAAAGTTATGTGGAAATAAAAATCTAGATAGGGTTGGTTTTGGTCAGAATGAAGACAATATGTACTTTGAAAATAGTCATTTATTTTGTCTAAAGAGAGTTGTGCGATTAGTGGACCGAAGTTGAAAGGTGATAGTTTCTTACATTGTTAGAGAAATATAAGGATTACAGAATATTCGACTAACACGTTACTACGGTCATTTTTGAGCCTGTTTAAACAATAGGAAAGAAGGTGTTTTACTCCTTAGTTACAATATCTTTTTAGTAAAGATAAGCTTAAGTAACCTCCGCTAAAGATTATATACTTAAATGATAAAGAGTTCAACACTAGTTCACATATTTTCCCAAAAATAAAAAACGGCTGTTTTATGTGGAATAAATCTACAAAACAGCCGTTTTTGGTATTAGATTTCTGTTAAGATTATTGGTTCACCGCGTGTTACGACAACGGTATGTTCACATTGTGCAACAAGACTTTTATCTGGTGTAACGAATGTCCAACCATCGTCACCACGTTCAATAATATGATCAGCTTTCATAGAGATGAACGGTTCTACAGCGATAACAAGACCGTCTTTTAGAAGCGCATTATCCATTGGGTCATAGTAACTTAAAATGTGATTTGGTGCTTCATGTAAGCTAAGACCAATGCCGTGACCAGTTAAGTTTTGGATAACATTGTATCCACTTTTATGTGCGAAGTTTGAAACAGCACGACCAATTTGATTTTGTTTTGAGCCAGCTCTAACCTTTTTCATTGCTGCCCAAAATGCATCAACCGCTGCTTGGCAAAGTTTTTCTTTTGCCTCGTCTTCTCCAAGAACAAATGAAATGCCTGTATCTGCATAATAGCCATCAAGTGCAGCGGATACATCGACGTTTACTAAGTCGCCTTCTTTTAATACACGATCTCCTGGAATACCATGAGCAACTTCTTCATTTACACTAATGCAAGTTACACCTGGAAAATCATATTCTTTTTCAGGTGCAGAAATAGCACCATGCTCATCTAATACTTTTTTACCGATCAAATCAAGCTCTTTCGTTGTCATACCTGGCTTCGCTTGTTTTTTCATTTCTTCACGTGCAAGCGCAACGATGCGGCCGATTTTTCGTAAGCCTTCTAAATCTTGTTCATTACGAATAATCATGAAAACCACTGTCCTTCCTCGAATATATATCTTATCCGATTGTATCATGTTTATTTTCGTCCTGCTACTCGCTTGCGGTATGGGGGCTGATTCCTCTCATAAAGAATACATGACAATTGTCATATCGATGTCATGACGCATCATACTGTTTCCTAAGTTTTCCAAGGAATACAATGTAAATATAAGAAACAGCGGGGGTGGAGAGATGGAAAAGATTATTGAAGTAAATGATGTTTCTAAAACATTTAAACATAAAAACGCAGTAAATAATGTTTCATTTCATGTAAATAAAGGGGAAATAGTAGCGTTGCTTGGTCCAAATGGTGCGGGGAAAACAACGACGATGTCGATGATGCTTGGATTAAAGGAACCAACGGAAGGTAAGGTCTCTATATTTGGAAAGAGTCCAAAGCATAGAGATGTTCGTAATAGCCTCGGTGCGATGCTGCAAGAAGTAAGTGTCATTGATAGTATTACGGTGGAAGAGGCAATTGAGTTATTCCGTAGTTATTATACGAATCCTATAGAGAAAGAAACGTTACTGCAGTTAGCAAATTTAGAATCAGAGCGAAAGCAAAGATGTGAGAAATTATCAGGTGGGCAAAAAAGAAGGTTAAACTTTGCGCTTGCACTTGCGGGAAATCCGGATTTGTTATTTTTAGATGAGCCGACAGTCGGAATGGATATTACGTCTCGAAGAACGTTTTGGGAAACGATTCGAAAGTTAGCAAGTGAAGGGAAAACGATTATTTTAACGACGCATTATTTAGAAGAAGCAGATGCTTTAGCAAATCGTATCTTATTATTTGCGAACGGAAAGATTATCTCAGATGGTACACCAGACGAAATGAAAGCAACGATTTCGAGAAAAACAATCACATTTTACTCAAAGGAAAGCATTCCTACAAAATTACTAAAGGAATTACCAAATGTAATAGAAGTAAAGTCAAACGAAGGCCGCTTCATTTTAACAACGGAGGATACGGATGCAACTTTAAAAGCCATTTATCAAAGGAGTTTACCTGTAACAGATGTTTCAGTTGAACGTGGAAGCCTTGATGAGGCATTTGAACAGTTTGTCGCAAATCAGAAGG
This sequence comes from Bacillus sp. ISO11, assembly GCF_003458115.1. Lineage (NCBI taxonomy): Bacteria > Bacillati > Bacillota > Bacilli > Caryophanales > Bacillaceae > Bacillus > Bacillus sp. ISO11. Next base: position 13,258 of record NZ_QXCO01000023.1, read on the forward strand.
AGGAAATCGCATGAGAGCGTTATGGATGCAGTGTAAAATAGAAATTTTACGTACATTCCGCAATAAATTATTTATCTTTTTCTCATTATTAATGCCTGTTATGTTTTACTACATTTTTACAAATGTTGTTCAAGTACCACAAAACGGAGATGCGTGGAAAGCACATTATTTAATTTCGATGGCAACTTTCAGTATTGTAGGGACTGCACTCTTTAGTTTCGGTGTGAGACTTTCTCAGGAAAAAGGGCAAGGATGGACACATCTTTTAAAAATTACACCGCTTCCAGAGGGAGCATATTTAACAGCGAAAATTATCGCTCAAACAGTAGTAAATGCTTTTTCAATATTAGTTATCTTTATTGCAGGGATACTAATTAATCATGTTGAGTTAACGGTAGGGCAATGGATTGGTGCGGGGTTATGGTTATTGTTAGGGGTAACACCATTTTTAGCGTTAGGAACAGTAATAGGTTCCATTAAGAAGGCGGACGCAGCTGCTGGCTTAGCAAATATTTTAAATATGAGTTTAGCTATAGTTGGCGGGTTATGGATGCCGATTGAAGTATTCCCCAAAATATTAAGAACGATTGGTGAATGGACACCAACATACCATTTCGGAAGTGGTGCGTGGGATATTGTAGCTGGAAAATCAATTGGATGGGAAAATATCGCGGTATTAGGAGGTTATTTCCTTATATTTGTTGTAGTATCAATATATATAAGAAAAAGACAGGAAGCGGTATAAATGATAGAGAAGAAGAGGATTGAGATTTTTCCGAAACATATGGGATTCTTTCCGTACATGTGGTTTGTTTATCTATTATTTCCAATTTATCACTTAGCACAAGCATCAGGATGGAAGCTTGTGCTAGGGAGCGGTATGTTGATACTTTTTATTATCACATACCGTCAGCTTTATTTTGTTCAGAAGACGTTTATTTTATGGGCATGCATTCAAATGATACTCATTTTTTTATTTGCTTTATTTTATAATCCTTTTATGATATTTTTTGGCTTTTTCACAGCAAGTGCGATGGGATTTGCGCCGAATAAGAAAGTATTTCAAGTGCTGTTATGCTCGTTAGTTATAATGCTTGGAGCATTTGTATTTGTAAATATAAATCAACTAACACCAACAAGTTTAGTAAATATCGTCCCGATGTTTATTTTAATGCTTCTTACGCCATTTGGTATGCGTAATTTTAATCAGAAAAAGATGTTAAGAAATCAATTAGATGAGGCGAACGAGCAAATTAAAGACTTAGTAAAACGGGAAGAACGGCAGCGGATTGCAAGAGATCTTCATGACACATTAGGACATACGCTATCTCTTATTACTTTGAAAAGCCAGCTTGTAGAGAAGTTAATTGTGAAAAATCCGGAGCGTGCAAGTGCGGAAGCGAAGGAAATTACACAAACGTCTCGTACAGCCTTAAAACAGCTGAGAGAATTAATTTCTGATATGCGTATGATTACGGTAGAAGAAGAGCTAGAGCAAATAAAAGCAATCTTACAAGCAGCTAATATTGAATTAGAAGTGAGGCAAGAAGCAAGATCGAGCTCGTTATCACCAATTGAACAAAATATTGTCGGGATGTGTTTACGTGAGGCCGTTACAAATGTTGTAAAACATAGTAAGGCGACGCGGTGCGCAGTTTCTGTATTAGAATCACAAGGTGAACTAATTTTGAAAGTAGAAGATAACGGAATTGGTTTAACAGATCAAAATCATGATGGAAATGGTATTCGCGGCATGAAAGAACGAATTGCTCTTATTGATGGATTTGTTGAACTAGGTACAATCAATCCAGGGACGTTGTTAACAGTAAAAGTTCCAGTTGTTATTAGAACAGGAAAAGATGAGGTGAGGGCATGATCCGAATTATTATTGCAGAAGATCAGCGGATGCTTCGTGGTGCGTTAGGGGCTCTGCTTGATCTAGAAGATGATATCGAAGTAATTGGACAAGCGGCAAACGGGGAAGAGGCGCTAAAATTAATTGAATCGTTAAAACCGGATATAAGTATTATGGATATTGAAATGCCGATTCAAAGTGGATTGGATGTCGCTGAGACTTTAAAGAAAGAAAAATCATCATGCAAAGTAATGATTTTAACAACATTTGCACGGCCGGGATATTTTGAACGAGCAATGAAAGCTGGTGTGCACGGCTATTTATTAAAGGATAGCCCAAGTGAAGATTTAGCGGCAGCAATTCGTAATGTAATGAAGGGGAAACGAGAGGTCTCCCAAGATTTAATGTTTGGTTTATGGCAGGAGCAAAATCCGTTGTCAGATCGCGAAAAGGAAGTATTGTTGCTTGCGAAAGAAGGAAAGACGGCAAACGAAATTGCGAAGGCACTTTATCTTTCGCCGGGTACAGTACGTAATTATATTTCTGAAGTATTAGCGAAGCTTGATGCGAAAAATAGAATTGAAGCAATTACAATTGCGGAAGAAAAGGGTTGGATATAAAAAGAAGGTTACCTATGAGAGGTAACCTTCTTTTTATAATTATTGTACTTCTATTACTTGATTTACTTTTTGTAACGGTTTGTAACCGTGTGCTTCAAATGCCTTTGCAAATTCATTTGATACGGCAGTGCCATATAAATCTTTTGCAGCTTGTACAATATGAGATTGAAGTGATTCAAAGTCTTCAGCGGAAGTTGCATAATTTTGCAATGCACGCATAACAACTTTACTTACTTTTTCATTGCCTTGTTTTTGAACAGCAACACCGTTATATGTTTTACCTTCAGCTAATTGATATAATACGTGACTGATAATACCAGAATTCACGTGTGATTCTTGATTATTACCATCGTTATAGAAATCTTGTAAATTTGTATATAATTTATGACCGCCGTCACCAATTTCCCTTGGGATATCACGAATTGTTAGGCCACCTAATGTATCGCCCATAATCCAGTTTCCTTTATCTTTCTTTACGTAATATTCGATTTGTGTACCCCAGAAATCCGCTAATCCCTCGTTTAGTGCAGATGTTTCAGCGCTTGGATATCTCACGACTTTATTTTTCGTCGTGCCACTGAATACAGCATGTCCAAATTCATGAGCTGTTACATCAAGAGCGGATGTTAGTTTTCCGCCTAAACCATCACCAAATACCATTTGGTTCCAAGCGGGATGCCAAAATGCATTTACATAGTCTTCTTTTACACCATCACTAACTTCAGTAGAATCAAAACCGTGTACACTAGCAACAACTTTTGAATCTTTATTGTCGTAACTTTTTAGATTATGTTCTTTCTTAAAGTAATCGTAAATATCACTCATATTCTTCATAGCGCCCGCGGCTTCTTTATCTGCAAAATTAGGAGTACTACTTGAAATTAGTGTCCCTGGATAACCAGCTTGACTATATCCTCCGAGGGAATCGGCGTAGTTTGCATTATAAATATAAATACCATTTCCGCGTGATAAATCCGCTAAATAAAATTTCCCATCAGTTCCTTTGGCAATATTGAAAGAGATGTTTTCTTGAAGTGCATTTTTCCCAGTTCCTTGCTCACTTGCAGGGGATAATCTAGGTGATGTTACTTGATTTATAGTCTTATTCTCTTTGTTTTTAATGAACTTTTCTTGGAAAAGTACTTCGCCAGTTTTTAGATCAACGATAGCATTGCCGTTTATAATTTGTTCATTGTTTTCATAAGTAAATGTAATAACAGTTGCGAATGTATAATAGCCATCTTTTTTCTTATAAACAACGGTTTCGCTAGAGAATTCTGTCTCAACTGCATCACTTGGAATTTGAACTATATCGCGTAATTTAGATTTTACTTCATTTTTCGACAAAAAATTTGTTATAGTAAGATTAGGTTGTTGATTTAAATTCTGAACAACTTTACCACTAACAGTTGTGATCACTCCATTTTTATCTACTTTTACAATGAGATCTTGGCCATATACTTTATAGTTTTTATATGTTTGTGCAAGGCGAACTTCGGTTTGATTTTCTTTGGTTTCTTTATTTGTAGGTTGGAAATCTACATTTTTTTCAGTAGTGACTTGTTCTTGTTGAGCTTTCGCCCCATTTACCTCACCTTTTAAATACTTTTTAGCAATATTTTCTTTCGTATCATTTTGAGGTTGTGTTAATTTCCCGATTGTTAAACCAGGCTGAGCAATTTCAACTTTGACTACACTTTTGTCTAATTCTTGAGCATGAATAGCTTCTGTTGATAAAGGGCAAAGAAGACCGAATGTAACGAAAGCACTAGCAAGTTTTCTATAATTCATCTATAACACTCCTAATCTATTATTGTATGTGAGATGAATTGTATGAAAAATTTGCCGAATTATATATATATTATGCATTATTTCATATCAAAAATTGTCGAATTCACATTATTGTAGTGGTATGACAACTTAAAAAATTAGATTGTTATAATGGGATGGTGAGTAAGTATGCACGCAGAAAAATTAGGAAGTGAAATTAAGAAAATTAGGGTGATGAGAGGATTAACACAAAAACAGTTATCCGAGAACATATGTCATCAATCGGAAGTAAGTCGAATTGAATCGGGCGCGGTATACCCAAGTATGGATATATTGCAAGGTATTGCAGCAAAATTACAAGTTCCCATCATTCATTTTTATGAGGTACTTATTTATTCTGATATTGAGAGGAATAAGCAGTTAAAAGATCAAATTATTCTGCTTTGTAAGCAAAAAAAATATAAAGAAATTTATAATAGAGTATGCAATGAATTGAAAAAGGAAGAATATCATCCCGAGCTTCAGCAATTTCTTCAATGGCAATATTATGTAGCTGCTTACGTATTGAAAAAAATCGATTACGAATATTGCATTTTAGAATTAAAGAAATTGCTCAATCAACAACTGGTAGGAATAGATGTATATCAGAACCTTTATATTGAAAACGCAATTGCAAACATTTATGCTGAAAACGGCTATTTGAAGCAGGGTATTGATTTGTTTGAAAATATATTAAAACAATTAGAGGCATTGCATGATAATAAAGAGTTTGATGTGAAGGTGAGACATAATCATGCAAAAGCATTATACATAGACAATCAATACGAAGAAGCGCTTTGTCACGCAAATAAAGCCATTGACCTATCGTGTCGAATTAACAGTATGACATTGATTGGACAGTTATACTTTCGAAAAGGTGAATGCTTAGCAAAACTTGGGTGTGATAGAGCAGAAATTGAAGATGCTTACGAAAAAGCATGCTTCTTTTTTGATATATTAGGAAACCATGAATTAAAAGAATCACTTATTAAAAAAATGAAGAAATAAAAAAGACATAAAGAACAAATATGCATAATTGCATAAAATCTGGATAATTTTTCATGATATATTTAAAGAAAAAATGCGGGTGATGGAATATGAAAAAACTACTTATTGGTAGTTTACTAACGTTAGCGATGGCATGGGGTATTTCATTAGGAGATACAGCATTAGAGAAAAACCAAATAATTTCTCATAATAATCAAGAGATACAATTAGCTAATGAAGTACCTTTTGAGTTCTAAAAAACAACCGTCTTACTTAGACGGTTGTTTTTTTATGGAGTAACATCCAAACGTCTTTACTAGAAACAGGTTTGCTAATAAAGAATCCTTGAATGTGATCACAATTTTGTTTATGTAAAAATTTCCATTCTTCTTCTGTTTCTACACCTTCTGCAATCACTTCTAAATTTAGTTCTTTTGATAGTGTAATAATGGAAGAGACAATTGCTTCTTCTAAAGGGCTAGTTGTAATTCCACAAATAAACTCTCGAGCGATTTTTAATGTGTTGATTGGATATTTTGTTAAATAAGCTAAAGAACTATAACCAGTTCCAAAGTCGTCGATTGAAATTTGAATACCGAGATTTTGAAGTTGTTCTAGTTTTGCAACTACAGATTGATTTTGATTAATTGCGATGCTTTCCGTAATTTCAATATCTAGTGCTTCTGGTTTCAGTTCTGTTTCTTCCAACACCTTTGAAATAGTTGGGATTAAATCTGCATGGTTAAATTGAACAACAGATAAATTTACACCAACTTTTAAGTGAGAGAAACCTTGATTATGCCATCTTTTTGCCTCTAAACAGGCAGTACGTAAAATCCAATTGCCAAGTTCAATAATAAAACCAGTTTCCTCTGCTAGAGGAATAAATTGGGCAGGAGATACGATACCGAGTTTTGGATGCTTCCAACGTATTAATGCTTCAAAACCGATAATTTGTTTTGTTTTTGTGCTTACTTGTGGCTGGTATTCAAGGAAAAATTCATTTTGTTGTAATGCTTTTGAAAGTTCACCTTCTAAGAATTGAATTTCATTTTGAGCGATACTCATTTCTTTTGAGAAGAAAACAAATCGGTTTTTTCCATTTGCTTTCGCACGATACATAGCCATATCAGCATTTTTCATTAATTCATTTACATCAGTTCCATAATCAGGGTACATCGCAATTCCAATACTTGGTGTAATAGAGAGTTCTTCGCCTTGAATGAAGAATGGTTTGTTTAAAATAGTTAAAATCTGTTCAGCTATAAAAATTGCACTTTTTTCTGAGTACATTTCTGGTAACAGAATTGTAAACTCATCTCCACCTTGGCGAGCGACGATATCTTTTGAACGCAAGCAACCGCGTAATCTTTTTGCTACTTCAATTAATAATAAATCTCCAACGTCATGGCCAAGTCTATCGTTAATTTTTTTAAATCGATCTAAATCAAGGAATATGACGGCGACATCATTTGCGTTAGTTTGGGCTGTATTTAAAATGGCTTTTAAATCTTTTTCGAACTTTCGACGATTTGGTAATCCAGTAAGTGCATCGTGAAAGGCTAAATGCTCTACTTGTTTTTGTTTTTCATATAGAGTGGTAATATCACGCGCTATCCCAAACATTCCGACCACTTCTTTGTTTATAAAAGTAGGGATAAGTGTAATATGAAGATAATAATAATAGCCTTCTTGTTCTTTTGTACGAACTTCTAACGTTTGTGGCCTACCTTCCTTTGTAATTTGTAAAGCCTTCTTTAGTAGTTCGTGGTCTTTTGAATCAATGAAGTGTACCAGAGAATAGCTTGCTACTTCACAATAATAGGCAGTAAATAAGCTTTCGCATGCCTTATTAGATTGTTGAAAAATGCCATTCATATTTAAAGAGAAAACGGCATCGGGATGATCTTCGAATAAAGACTTATAGCGTTGTTCACTTTTTGATAATGCAAATGCACCTTCTTCAACTTCGTCCTCTAGTTGTGTAGTCAACTGTTCATATGTAAGGATTAGTGCTTGATTATCTTTCCACATGTAAAGTTGCCGCAAGAATAACAAAATAAGTGATAATACGAGACCAATTAACATAAATTTATCATCCCAAGGTTGAATGATAATAAAGGAAAAAGTAATAATTATACTAAAATAAGGTAGTATAAAACGTACATAATCGAATCGATAATATTTTGCTTTCGTTTCATGTTGCATTGGTTTATCCAAGATATATAGTATGGAAGAAAGTCCAATTAATAAAATAGAAGCAGTGTGTATTAAATAATTAAATTCAGGAGAAGTTTTCATCCCAAAATTTAATTGAAACAGATGAATGTAACCGTATACGAGTATAATAGTGAAACCGATAATTAATGCGATTCTACTCGAAGAATATTGTTCTCTTCTATATAGACTAATAACGGCGTAAATTACTAATGATTGTGCAATGAAATAGCCAATTAAAATCCAAGTTTCCTTTGTTAACATACGGAAGTTTGAAAGGTCCAAGATAAAAGTTAAAGTGAAATAAATGTTCATAATAACAATAAAGATGCTATCGAATGAAAATTGAGCAAGACCCTTAATAGAGTAAATTTTTATAAACTTTATAGCAAATCCAACAAAGAGTAAAACATATTGTATGATAAAAAAAGGTAATGCTTTATATGAGAATATAACTTGCTTATGAATAGAAAGTGAAGGAAGAAATAAAGTTATTTCCATAGCTAACCCGCATAGACAAGTACATAATAATAAAATCCAAAATAATTTATCACCATGCGTCATTTTTCTAATCGCTTTACATAAGCAATAGCAAGAAAAAAGTGCAGCGAAACAGAATAAGAAAAGAATCCCGATTTCTTTTATATTCGACTCATTTGGTATAAGGAATATCCAAAGAGCAAATATAAATATGTATATTATGACAGATTGTATATATTTTTTTTGATTAATCATATTGTGACTCCGTTTCAATAAAGTTGAATCTCGGGGAGAAAATGCTAATTTAAGTAATAGCATATAAAATAGAATATTTTTTACTATAAAAATTACTTTTTTGAAAAAATGGTGCAAAGTTACAATTTACCACTGTAACATTGCACCACTTATTCTTTTAATTCCTCTTATAGCAGAAAGTTCATCTATTAATTGGAATAGTGCTAAGTCTTTTTGTTTACTTTCAATCATAATATCGAAATTATGATTGTGTTTTTTTGCAATGTGTAAGAAAGGCTTAATAAACTCTAAATCGATATATTCAGCATGAGCCCTAAATTCTTTTTCCGATCTCGGGGAGGAAATGTGAACTTTAGGAGAGATATTTGTATGTGACCAAGTTTCAAAAATTGCAGGAAGCAACTCTTCTAGTGGTTCCTCGCAAAGATTGGCCATATGATGATGATAATCAAATACAAATGGAATATTTTCTTTTTGGCAAATGGATAAAGTTTCAGCGGTTGTATAGGTTTTATCATCATTTTCAAGAGTCATTTGTTTTTTTATATGTGTAGGAAGTTTTTTTATGTTTTCATGGAAGCGCTCAATAGCCTTTTCTTTATTTCCATAGGCTCCACCTACATGAATATTAATGTAAGAAGAATCTGCAATGCCTATAGCATCCAATATTTTATAATGATAAGTCATATCCGTAATAGCGTTAGTAGTAATATGTGGCTTGTCGCTTGTAAATAGCGTAAATTGATTTGGATGAAAACTTATTCGTAAATTGTGTTCTTTAATTAAAGTCCCTATTTTACGCCAAAGTGGTGTGAATACCCCAATATAGTCAAACTCGACTTCGGGATGTGTTGCAAGTGGGACGATGGAAGACGATAGGCGATATAGTGGGATTTCATGCGCTATATTGTAATGAAGGATACGTATTGTGTGCTCTAAATTTTGCTTTATAACATGGTGCAGTTTGTCTTCTCGCTCTTGCTTGCTGAGTTTCTTAAAGCTTGTAAACGTCATTGTTTTGGCAGGAGAACAGTCCCAGAGTGCCATTGCATGTGAGACATATCCAAACCGTATAAGCATATGAGATACACCTCTTTTATTCATTGTCTTTCCTATAAAAAGAAAGCAAACATTGTTCCAATCCATTCCTTTCCTCTATCGATAAGAGAAGGCGGGTTTACATCACTATAGGAAAGTACGCATGCATTCTCTAGATCTTCATGGAATTTATTTTTTACTGTTTGAATGAAATGTTTATTATATAACAGGCAGTTTATTTCATGGTTAATATATAAACTTCTCATATCAAAGTTTGCCGTTCCGATATCACAAATATCATCGTCTACTATAATAATTTTGGCGTGAAAAAAACCTTGTTGAAATGCATAAATATTGCAACCAGCCTGTATTAATTTTCGGCAGTACGGGAATTTTGCTTCCCGAACGAGAGGGTGATCAGCTTTTTCTGGAACAAGAATTGTGATTTGAACCCCTCTTTCTCTTGCTTTTAATAAGGCATTCATAATTTTTTTTCCAGGAATGAAATATGGTGTACCGATACAGATTTCTTTTTTTGCCCCGTTAATTAAATGTAAAAAAGTATGCTGTAAATAAGCACCATCAGTCGGAATAAATTGATGCAGGATGGTACCTGGTTGTTGTTTTGGAAAATAAAGAGAAGCATCCAATAAATTCTGTTTCGTATCATCAAACCAATCATGCAAAAATTGCTTTTGTAAATCTTGAACCCCTTCTCCTGTAAGACGTAAATGATAGTCTCGCCATAATCCTAAGTGTTCATTATGCCCTAGATACTCTTCGCCAATATTAAATCCCCCGATATAGCCGGTTTTCCCATCAATCACTGTAATTTTTCTATGATTTCTTTGGTTAGCAGAAAAGAAAGGCAGAGGAAATTTTACCTTATGACAAAATGAAAAAGATATACCATGTTTTTGCAGGGAGCGAATAGCTTCGTTTGATAAAGAATGGCTGCCAAATCGATCAAGTAAAAGTCGTACTTCAATTCCTTCCTGAGCCTTATCAATCAGCAATTTTAAAAATTCACGACTGATTTTATCATTTTTTACAATGAAGAATAAAATATGAATGTGATGCTGTGCTTGTTTTATATCAGTAAATAAAGCGTCATATAAATCTTTCCCGTATGTATAAAGGTGAAAATCACTTTGACGTAAAGGGAAAGTGCGAGAGCTTACTCGTTTTAAATGAAGAAGTCGCCCGTATGAAAGGTCAATTGTAATCCAAAGAGCAACGGATATTAACAAAAGAGATAAGTAGAGCATCAGTGAATTCCCTCCTTTGCATTCTTTTCACCTTCAGTGTGTTACAAATGATATGGGTATCACGGCTGTTATTATAAATTTCTTTAGAGGATAGATGTTGTACTGGTTAAAGTTTCACTTTATAGTTTCACCGAAATAAACAGCTTTATGAAAAAATGTGTTGTTCTATAACAAAAAACTGTTGACTGAATGCTCACTCATTATATAATGGGGATAGGGGATATAATTCAGAAAATTATATATTTTTGAAGATTCAAAAAGAAAGAGGGCTTACAAAGAGAGGGGTAGCATAAAAATGAATAGCTTACTGATTATTAATTGGCTGGCTGCCATTGCTGTTATTGCTTATGCAGGATATTTGTTTGTATATCTTATACGGACGAGAATGGCCTACATACAATTAGGAAAAAAAATTGAGTTTGACCGTCGTTTTAAAGAGCGTTGGGATCTCCTTAAGGTCAATGTTTTCGGTCAGAAAAAGCTGCTGAAAGATAAGAAAAGCGGCATCATTCACGTTATGTTCTTTTACGGATTTATTCTTGTCCAATTTGGAGCAATTGACTTCGTTTGGAAAGGACTCGCACCAGGATCACATCTTCCACTTGGACCACTATACCCTGCATTTACATTCTTCCAGGAAATTGTCACACTTGTTATTTTAATTGCAGTATTTTGGGCTTTTCATAGACGTTATGTAGAAAAGCTTGTTCGTTTAAAACGTAACTTCAAATCAGGTCTTGTTCTTATTTTTATCGGTGGTTTAATGATTTCTGTGCTACTTGGTAACGGTATGGGACTTATATGGCATGGCGAGGAGCTTTCATGGAGTGAACCAATTGCTTCTGCAATCGCTTACGTTTTTAGCGGGATAAATGAAACCGTAGCCATTTCAGTGTTCTATTTTTCTTGGTGGGTGCATTTACTAATTTTGTTAACGTTTTTAGTGTATGTTCCACAATCAAAACATGCGCATTTAATTGCAGGACCAGCTAATGTATTCTTCGGTCGTCTTTCAAACCCAGGGAAGCTTGAAAAGATTGATTTTGAAGATGAAACGCAAGAAACATTTGGTGTTGGTAAAATTGAAGACTTTAGACAAAATCAACTTATTGACTTATACGCTTGTGTAGAGTGTGGCCGTTGTACAAACATGTGTCCGGCAACAGGAACAGGAAAAATGTTATCACCGATGGACTTAATTTTAAAACTTCGCGATCATTTAACTGATAAAGGAGCTGCGGTAACATCAAAAGCACCGTGGGTTCCAGTAGTTGCCTTCAATAATACACAAGGAAATCAGTTAGCGATGATGGCAGCTGGAAAAGGGCAACAAGAATCAGCGTCTACAACGCTCGCTTACGATCCGAGTTTAATCGGAGATGTTATTACAGAAGAAGAGATTTGGGCATGTACAACGTGTCGTAACTGTGAAGATCAATGCCCAGTTATGAATGAGCATGTTGACAAAATTATTGACTTACGTCGATATCTCGTTTTGACTGAAGGGAAAATGGACGCGGAAGCACAACGCGCGATGACAAATATCGAGCGTCAAGGAAATCCGTGGGGGCTGAACCGTAAAGAGCGTGAAACATGGCGCCAAGGTGATGACGAAGTAACAGTTCCAACTGTAAAAGAAAAATCAAAAGCTGGGGAGGAATTCGAGTATTTATTCTGGGTTGGTTCAATGGGATCATACGACAATCGTAGTCAGAAGATTGCGATATCGTTTGCGAAGTTAATGAACGAAGCAGGCATTTCATTCGCAATTCTCGGTAATAAAGAAAAGAATTCTGGAGATACACCACGCCGCCTTGGGAATGAATTTGTATTCCAAGAGATGGCGACAAAGAATATCGAAGAATTTGAAAAGGCAGGAGTGAAGAAAATCGTTACGATTGATCCTCATGCTTATAACACATTTAAAAATGAGTATCCGGACTTTGGCTTGCAAGCAGAAGTCTATCATCATACAGAATTGTTAGCTCAGTGGGTGAAAGAAGGGCGCTTAAAGCCTGTTCACGCTATTGAAGAAACAGTTACGTACCATGATTCCTGTTATTTAGGAAGATACAACGAAGTGTATGAAGCGCCACGTGACATTTTGAAAGCGATTCCTGGAGTGAATCTTGTAGAAATGGCACGTAACCGTGAAACGGGAATGTGCTGTGGCGCAGGTGGTGGCTTAATGTGGATGGAAGAAACAACAGGTTCACGTATTAACGTTGCTCGTACAGAACAAGCATTAGCTGTACAGCCATCCATTATCGGTACAGGTTGTCCATATTGCTTAACGATGATCAGTGATGGAACGAAAGCGAAAGAGGTAGAAGAGAAGGTTCAAACTCTTGATGTGACAGAGATTTTAGAACGATCTGTTATCGGACAGAAAAAAGAAGCGATGTAGTTTGTAAGAATGTATACAACTTTAGAAAGAGGTGCAATGATTGCACCTCTTCTCAACGTAGGGATACCGAGCGAGCGCTCAGTGTTAAAAAATGAAATGGGGGAAAGAAACATGAGTAAAACAGTTATTTTAAGTGCTGCAAGAACACCAGTTGGAAAATTTGGAGGATCTTTAAAAGATGTAAAAGCGACGGAACTTGGAGGAATTGCAATTAAAGCAGCGCTTGAAAGAGCAAATGTTGCGGCTAGTGATGTTGAAGAAGTTATATTTGGAACGGTTATTCAAGGTGGACAGGGGCAAATTCCATCGCGCCAAGCTGCAAGGGCTGCTGGAATCCCATGGGAAGTGCAGACGGAAACAGTGAATAAAGTTTGTGCATCAGGACTTCGTGCGGTTACATTGGCGGATCAGATTATTCGTACTGGCGATCAATCACTAATTGTAGCTGGCGGTATGGAGTCGATGAGTAACAGTCCTTACATTTTACGCGGAGCAAGATGGGGATACAGAATGGGCAATAACGAAGTTGTTGATTTAAACGTTGCTGACGGTTTAACATGTGCATTTTCAGGTACACACATGGGTGTTTATGGTGGAGAAGTTGCGAAGGAAGATGGAATTTCTCGCGAAGCGCAAGATGAATGGGCATATCGTAGCCATCAGCGTGCGGTTTCAGCGCATAAAGAAGGGCGTTTTGAAGAGGAAATCGTGCCAGTAACGATTCCGCAAAGAAAAGGCGATCCTATTGTCGTTGCAAAGGATGAGGCGCCACGTGAAGATACAACGATTGAAAAGTTAGCAAAGTTAAAACCTGTATTTGATAAGACAGCGACGGTGACAGCTGGTAATGCGCCGGGACTAAATGATGGTGGTGCCGCACTTGTATTAATGAGCGAAGACAGAGCGAAGCAAGAAGGAAGAAAGCCATTAGCGACAATTTTGGCACATACAGCAATTGCAGTGGAATCTAAAGATTTCCCAAGAACGCCAGGTTATGCAATTAACGCATTGCTTGAAAAAACAGGCAAGAAAATTGAAGACATCGATTTATTCGAGATTAATGAAGCATTTGCAGCGGTAGCAATTGCAAGTACAGAAATCGCAGGAATTGATCCGGAAAAATTGAATGTAAATGGCGGCGCGGTAGCGATGGGACATCCAATTGGAGCAAGCGGAGCGCGCATTATCGTTACACTAATCCATGCACTTAAGCAGCGCGGCGGCGGAATTGGAATTGCTTCGATTTGTAGCGGTGGCGGTCAAGGGGACGCAGTGATGATTGAAGTCCACTAATTAAAGTTCGAGGGTATAAAATTTATTAACAATTAAGGGGGAAGAAAAAATGGGTGTACAAAACATTGTTGTAATTGGTGCAGGGCAAATGGGATCAGGAATTGCACAAGTATGTGCAATGGCAGGATATGACGTGAAGGTACAAGATTTAAAGCAAGAGCAATTAGATAGAGGAATGGCTATCATTACGAAAAACTTAGCGCGCCAAGTAGAAAAAGGCCGCATGAAGGAAGAAGAGAAGGAAGCGACATTAAATCGTCTTACAGTAACGCTTGATTTAGATTGTGTGAAAGAAGCGGATCTTATTATTGAAGCAGCTGTTGAGAAAATGGATATTAAAAAGAAAATCTTTGCGAATCTAGATGAAATTGCTCCAGAACACGCAATTTTAGCGACGAATACGTCATCTCTGCCAATTACAGAAATTGCAGCGGTAACGAAGCGTCCGGAAAAAGTAATCGGTATGCACTTTATGAATCCAGTTCCAGTTATGAAGCTTGTTGAGATTATTCGTGGTTTGGCTACCGATGATGCGGTATATGAAGCAATTGAAGATATTACGAAAAAAATTGGGAAAGTACCAGTTGAAGTGAATGATTTCCCAGGTTTTGTATCAAACCGCATTTTACTACCGATGATTAACGAAGCAATTTATACGTTATATGAAGGTGTAGCGACGAAAGAAGCAATTGATGAAGTCATGAAGCTTGGTATGAACCATCCGATGGGGCCTTTGACACTCGCTGATTTTATCGGTTTAGATACGTGTTTATACATTATGGAAGTGTTGCATGAAGGATTAGGAGATAGTAAATATCGCCCATGTCCATTATTACGTAAGTATGTGAATGCAGGATGGTTAGGGCGTAAAACAGGTCGTGGATTCTACGTTTACGAATAAATGCCCCCTTTGTTACAACATAGTGGTCTTACCAAATTATTTAAAGGATATATAGCAAATGGAGGCGGAATATATGAACTTTCGTTTTAATGAAGAGCAGCAAATGATGAGGAAAATGGTTCGGGATTTTGCACAGAAGGAAATAGCTCCCTTTGTTCCTAGTATGGAACAAGGGGTGTTCCCGAAAGAGATTTTGCAAAAGATGGGTGAGCTTGGATTAATGGGTATTCCAGCGCCTGCAAAATACGGCGGGGCAGAAATGGACTTTATTTCTTACATTCTAGCAATTGAGGAAATCTCAAAGGTAAGTGCAACAGTTGGTGTAATTTTAGCTGTACATACGTCAGTTGGAATGAATCCGATTTTATATTTTGGAACAGAAGAACAGAAGAAAAAATATGTTTCTAAACTTGCAACCGGGGAATATTTAGGTGCATTTGCTTTAACAGAGCCAAATGCAGGATCAGATGCAGGGAGTTTGAAATCAAGAGCTGTGAAAAAAGGTGATCATTATATTATTAATGGATCGAAAGTGTTTATTACAAATGGTGGTGAAGCAAGTACATACATTGTATTCGCTTCTACAAATCCAGAGGCAGGAAAAAGTGGTATTTCTGCATTTATAGTAGAGAAAGATACACCTGGTTTAATCATTGGAAAAGATGAACATAAGATGGGACTTCTCGGTTCTCGTACAGTACAACTTACTTTTGAAGATATGAAAGTGCCAGCTGAGAATTTACTTGGGGAAGAAGGACAAGGATTCAAAGTGGCGATGGCGAATTTAGATGTTGGGCGAATTGGAATCGGTGCGCAGGCTTTAGGAATTGCTGAAGCGGCGCTTGGCTGTGCAATTGATTATGCAAAAGAAAGAGAGCAATTCGGGAAGCCAATTGCGGCGCAGCAAGGGATTGGCTTCAAGCTTGCAGATATGGCAACAAGTGTCGAGGCAGCAAGGTTACTCGTATATAGAGCGGCATCTCTTAGGGCACAAGGATTACCATGCGGTAAAGAAGCATCTATTGCGAAATTATTTGCTTCTAAGACAGCGGTTGAAGTCGCGATTGAGGCGGTGCAAGTATTTGGTGGTTACGGTTATACGAAAGACTATCCAGTAGAACGATTTTTCCGTGATGCGAAAATTACGCAAATATATGAAGGAACAAGTGAAATACAGAAACTTGTTATTAGCCGTGCTTTATAAAAGGGCGAGGGGGAGACGGAGATGCATTTTAAACTATCAGAAGAACATGAAATGATAAGAAAAATGGTTCGAGATTTTGCTAAAAATGAAGTGGCACCAACAGCAGCTGAGCGTGATGAAGAAGAGCGATTTGATCGAGAGTTATTTGATCAAATGGCAGAGCTTGGTTTAACTGGTATTCCATGGCCTGAAGAGTACGGTGGAATTGGAAGCGATTACTTAGCATACGTAATCGCTATTGAAGAATTATCTCGCGTTTGTGCTTCAACAGGTGTAACACTGTCTGCGCATACTTCACTTGCGGGATGGCCAATTTTTAAATTTGGGACGGAAGAGCAAAAGCAAAAGTTTTTACGGCCGATGGCTGAAGGGAAGAAAATTGGTGCATACGGCTTAACGGAACCAGGATCTGGATCGGATGCTGGTGGAATGAAGACAATCGCAAAGAGAGATGGCGATCATTATATTTTAAATGGATCAAAAATTTTCATTACAAATGGCGGTATTGCTGATATTTATGTTGTTTTTGCGCTAACTGATCCTGAATCGAAGCAGCGCGGTACGAGTGCATTTATTGTAGAAAGTGATACACCGGGATTTTCAGTTGGGAAGAAGGAGAGCAAGCTAGGGATTCGCTCTTCACCAACGACTGAAATTATGTTTGAAGATTGCCGTATTCCTGTAGAGAATCTACTTGGAGGAGAGGGGCAAGGGTTTAAAGTTGCGATGCAAACATTAGATGGAGGTCGTAACGGTATTGCGGCGCAAGCTGTTGGGATTGCACAAGGGGCTTTAGATGCTTCTGTAGAATATGCAAGGGAGCGCCATCAGTTTGGAAAACCAATTGCGGCGCAGCAAGGGATTGGCTTTAAACTTGCGGATATGGCAACAGATGTAGAAGCAGCACGCCTTTTAACATATCAAGCGGCTTGGCTTGAATCAGAAGGGCTTCCGTATGGAAAAGAATCAGCGATGTCAAAAGTATTTGCAGGAGATACAGCGATGAAGGTGACGACTGAAGCGGTGCAAGTATTTGGTGGTTACGGTTATACGAAAGATTATCCAGTAGAGCGTTATATGCGAGATGCAAAGATTACACAAATATATGAAGGAACACAAGAGATTCAGAGGCTTGTAATTTCTCGTATGTTAACGAAGTAGGAACGAAAGCGTAGGTATTTTCCTACGCTTTTTCCTTCCAAAAAATAATAGAGAGAGGTGAAGGGAATGGTTAAACATAATGTGCATGCATCGGTGAAAGATGAAAAATTAGTTGCGTTAAGACGTGAACAAATGATTAAAGGTGCGGTGCAACTGTTTAAACAAAAAGGATTTCCGCGTACAACAACGAGAGAGATTGCAAAAGCGGCTGGGTTTAGTATAGGGACACTTTATGAGTACATTCGTACAAAAGATGATGTTTTATATTTAGTTTGTGATAGTATATATGAACATGTAAAAGAAAGATTAGAGGAAGTAGTGTGTACAGAAAAAGGGAGTATAGAAAGTTTAAAGATAGCAATAACGAATTACTTTAAAGTGATGGACGAATTACAGGAAGAAGTATTGATAATGTATCAAGAGGTACGCTTTTTACCGAAAGAATCACTTCCGTATGTATTAGAAAAGGAGTTTCAAATGGTAGGAATGTTCGAGAATATTTTAGAACAGTGTACGGAAAATGGAACATTTACATTAAATAAAAAAGAAATACAGCTTCTTGCGCATAATATTTTTATACAAGGACAGATGTGGGGATTTAGACGCTGGGCGCTGCAAAAACTGTATACGCTCGAAGAATATACAGAAATGCAAATTAGGTATGTATTGCAAGGGGCCCATATGCTTCCGAAATAAGGAACAGACAAATTATAATTTTACTACCCTATAAAAGTTTCCCGTTTTTTTTGTAGCATATTTGTGCGACTTTTGTTTATAATGAATAGTATGGATTTTTTTAAGCAGGCCGTTATATATAAGGTTATATTTGATGAAAGGAAGTGCCGCATAAGTGGATTTTAAGCAATATTCACCAGAAGAGCTAAAAGAATGTTCAATGATTGAAGTTGTACATAGCGTTTTAGGGGATAAAAAACAAGCAACGACATTCAACGAGTTGGTTCAAGAAATCGCTCAAGTGCTGGGACTATCTCAAGAGCAAGTTAATGCGAAAATCGCACAATTTTATACAGACTTAAACATCGATGGACGTTTCATTAATTTAGGAGAAAATCGTTGGGGACTACGCAGCTGGTACCCATATGAGCAAATTGATGAAGAAATCTTGCCTCAACCAAAACCGAAGAAGAAACGTAAAGTTGAAGAAGACGGTTTTGACGACTACATTGAAGAAGACGAAGATGACTTCGACGATGCAGACGTAAGTGAAGATGAAGACGATGTAGAAGATTTGGACAAGGTTCTTGAAGAAGAAGACGGAGATGACGACGATCTTGATGATTTAGACGAAGATGACGACGACTTCGCTGAAGAAGAACTTGAGTATGATGAAACTGAAGAAGAAGAAGAGGAAGAACTGTAGTTCTTGACTTTTCATTATCGTCCATGTAGAATCATTTTTGGGCTCTTTAAAAAAGGACGATAATACTTTTAAAGTGTAAATATAAAAGAAAATTGCTCCCTACTTATTACTTTTTGTGATGAGGGGAGCAATTTTCTTTTTTGTTTTTTGTTTAGAAAATAAAAAGAGTCTAACAATAAGATGGATACAGTGTTATCTACATACGTTGCGCTTTGCAACGGTGATTATATAACAGCAAAATAGAAGGGAGCTTTTTCATGACTAAGTATATTTTTGTAACAGGCGGTGTAGTATCGTCTTTAGGAAAAGGTATTACAGCAGCATCTCTTGGAAGACTTTTAAAAAATCGTGGTTTAAACGTAACGATTCAAAAGTTTGATCCATACATTAACGTAGACCCAGGGACTATGAGCCCATACCAACACGGTGAGGTATTCGTAACAGATGATGGCGCAGAAACTGACTTAGACCTTGGTCACTATGAGCGTTTCATCGACATTAACTTAAACAAATACAGCAACGTAACAACAGGTAAAATTTACTCTTCAGTTCTTCAAAAAGAGCGTCGCGGTGAATATTTAGGAGGAACAGTTCAAGTTATTCCTCATATTACTAACGAAATTAAAGAACGCGTATATCGTTCTGGTCGTGAAACAAATGCGGATGTTGTTATTACAGAAATCGGTGGAACTGTTGGTGATATCGAGTCTCTACCATTCTTAGAAGCAATCCGTCAAATTAAGAGCGACATCGGTCGTGACAATGTAATGTACATTCACTGTACGTTAATCCCGTACTTAAAAGCAGCGGGTGAAATGAAGACAAAACCAACACAACATAGTGTTAAAGAACTTCGTAGCTTAGGTATTCAACCAAACATTATCGTTGTTCGTACAGAAATGCCTGTTTCTCAAGATATGAAAGACAAGCTTGCATTATTCTGTGACATCGATACAAAAGCAGTTATCGAAGCTCGCGATGCAGATACTTTATATGCGGTTCCATTATCTCTTCAAGAACAAAACATGGACCAAATCGTTTGTGATCACTTAAAATTAGACAATCCAGCTGCAGATATGACAGAGTGGACTGCGCTAGTTAACAAAGTGCGTAATCTTTCTAAGAAAACAAAAATCGCTCTTGTTGGTAAATATGTAGAACTTCAAGATGCTTATATTTCTGTTGTAGAAGCACTTCGTCATGCTGGTTACTCATTCGACACAGATGTAGAAGTAAAATGGGTAAATGCTGAGCATGTAACAGCAGAAAACGTAAAAGAATTAGTTGGCGATACAGATGGTATCCTTGTACCAGGTGGCTTCGGCGATCGTGGTGTAGAAGGTAAAATCGTTGCGATTCAATATGCTCGTGAAAACAAAGTTCCATTCTTAGGAATTTGCTTAGGTATGCAACTTGCATCAATCGAATTCGCACGTAATGTATTAGGTTTAGAAGGTGCTAACTCTTCTGAAATCAACCCTGACACACCATATGCAATCATCGACTTATTACCAGAACAAAAAGATGTAGAGGACCTAGGTGGTACACTTCGTCTTGGTCTATACCCATGTAAGCTTGCTGAAGAAACAAATGCTTACAATGCTTATAATGAGCCGGTTGTATATGAGCGTCATCGTCATCGTTATGAGTTCAACAACCAGTTCCGTCCGGATATGGAAAAAGAAGGATTTGTATTCTCTGGTACAAGCCCAGACGGCCGTCTAGTTGAAATCATTGAATTAAAAGACCACCCTTGGTTCGTGGCAGCACAGTTCCACCCAGAACTTGTTTCTCGTCCAAACCGTCCACAACCATTGTTCCATGACTTCGTAAGAGCTTCTATTACGAATAAAGAGAGCAAGTAATAAAAAAAGCGCCTGAAATAAGGCGCTTTTTTTAATATTCATTTAACATTTCATCGATTGTAAATTTGATTCCGTGATAAGCAAATAAAGCTACTATTAAACTTGGGAATCCGTAGCGATTACCTTCATCGTCTGGAATAAGACCTTTTAACAGTTTTGTATCAATATGTACGTCTGTATATCGTTCGAGTGATTCCGTACCTTCTTGAAGAGCAGAAATGCCGACAATAGAGTGTCCCTCTTCTTGTAGTTTTTTTGCAATTTCTACAACCGCTTCATCTGTTGAAAAACGGCTAATAAGAAGTACACGATCCGCAGAGGTTACTTCTGCTTCTTTACCATTTTCAAATAAGCGTTTTGCTTGCTTCATTGGTTCAGCACCGAATAGTGCCTCGGCAACAACGCCTTCCATTTCATTTGTACCATGTAAATAAATGAAACCATCGCCAACTAGTGCTTGAGCAAGTAAACGAGCACTATCTTCTATATTCATTTCTTCTTTTTGAGAAACTCTGGAGAAATAACCACTTAATTGAGTTGAAAAAATTTTTAACATAATGTTACTCCCTTCGTACGTGTTTGCCGGCTTTCATTATAGTTTATTTTTTTAGAAAGGTGAAATCGTAGGGTAGCATAACAAAATAAGAAACGGTAAAATAAGAAAGAATAGGAAGGAATTTGCCAAAGAATAGCGAAAATAAATCGTTAAGATATAAGAAGCTTTAAATCTTGTACTTACACAGAAAGGTTGGGAATTATGGAAGGTAAAATTTTAATCGTTGATGATCAATATGGGATTCGTGTGCTATTACATGAAGTGTTCCAAAAAGAAGGTTATCAGACATTCCAAGCAGCAAATGGATTTCAAGCTTTAGATATCGTGAAAAAAGATAATCCAGATTTAGTAGTGTTAGATATGAAAATTCCAGGCATGGATGGTATAGAGATTTTAAAGCATGTAAAAGAAATTGATGAGAGTATTAAAGTAATTTTAATGACTGCTTATGGAGAGCTTGATATGATCCAAGAAGCAAAAGATTTAGGTGCTTTAATGCATTTTGCTAAACCATTTGATATTGATGAAATTCGTCAAGCTGTGAGAAATGAGCTCGCTGTAGAGGCGTAAAAATGAATTTTTTATAAAAAATATGGAAAAAAGCGTTTACATGGACTATTGTGCAGGTGAATACGGTTGAGTTTTTGAGTACAAGTTGTTATCCTATTGAGTGTAGAAAAAAGTCCGGTATGTAGATATACATATTTTACCTTATTCTGGTCATACTACCAGCGATAAGAACTTATCGGATACAAAAAACGTTTTTTAGGAGGATTCACCATGCCTTTAGTTTCTATGAAAGAAATGCTAAACAAAGCACTAGAAGGAAAATACGCAGTTGGTCAATTCAACATGAACAACTTAGAGTGGACTCAAGCTATCTTAGCTGCTGCGGAAGAAGAAAAATCTCCTGTAATCCTAGGTGTATCTGAGGGTGCAGCTCGTCATATGACTGGTTTCAAAACAGTTGTAGCTATGGTTAAAGCTTTAATCGAAGAAATGAACATCACTGTTCCTGTAGCGATTCACCTTGATCATGGTTCAAGCTTCGAAAAATGTAAAGAAGCAATCGATGCAGGTTTCACATCTGTAATGATCGACGCTTCTCACCACCCATTCGAAGAAAACGTTGAAACTACTAAACAAGTAGTAGAATACGCACACGCTCGTAACGTATCTGTTGAAGCTGAGCTTGGAACAGTTGGCGGACAAGAAGACGACGTAATCGCTGAAGGCGTAATTTACGCTGACCCAGCAGAGTGTAAGCACCTTGTTGAAGCAACAGGTATCGATTGCCTAGCTCCAGCTTTAGGTTCTGTACACGGTCCTTACAAAGGTGAGCCTAACTTAGGATTCGCTGAAATGGAACAAGTTCGTGACTTCACTGGCGTACCTTTAGTATTACATGGTGGTACTGGTATCCCAACTGCTGATATCGAAAAAGCTATCTCTTTAGGTACTTCAAAAATCAACGTAAACACTGAGAACCAAATCGAGTTTACAAAAGCTGTTCGTGAAGTATTAAACAAAGACCAAGAAGTTTACGATCCTCGTAAATTTATCGGACCTGGCCGCGACGCTATCAAAGCAACTGTTATTGGTAAAATTCGCGAATTCGGTTCTAACGGTAAAGCGTAAGAATAAAATTCCGTTTTGGAAACCGTCTAGTCTTTTAGACGGTTTCCTTTCGTTGTATAATGAAAGCGTGAACAAGTCTAAAGATTTTATCATTTTTGTCTTTAAATAGAAAATAATGTGCATAGTCCTATTAATAAATGTGATAACGTATCTAAATTGATAAAGTACATTCGATGAATAGTTGATCTTTATCTATTCGTGCTACAGGAGAAATGAAGATAATGGTTTCCTATTTATTGAGTTTTGGGATGGAAAGAGTAATTGAGATTCTTAAGGGGAGCTTTCTATAAAAAGATAGAAAGTAAATACATTCACAAGAAGGGAGCTCAATATGGAAAAATTGCTAATTGAAGGCGGAAGAGCTTTAAATGGAACAATTCGAGTAAGTGGTGCAAAGAACAGTGCCGTTGCATTAATTCCAGCGACAATTTTAGCAGATACTCCAGTAACTATTGGTGGTGTCCCTAATATTTCGGACGTGAAAATGTTAGGAGACTTACTAGAGGAAATTGGAGGGAAAGTAACTTATGGACAGGAGGAGGAGATGGTAGTCGATCCTTCTAACATGGTTGCAATGCCTTTGCCAAATGGAAAAGTGAAAAAATTGCGCGCTTCTTATTATTTAATGGGTGCAATGCTTGGCCGTTTTAAAAAAGCTGTTATTGGGCTTCCGGGTGGATGTCATTTAGGACCGAGGCCGATTGATCAGCATATTAAAGGGTTTGAAGCGCTAGGTGCACATGTTACGAATGAACAAGGTGCCATCTATTTAAGAGCAGATGAGCTACGCGGGGCACGTATTTATTTAGATGTTGTTAGTGTAGGAGCTACGATTAATATTATGCTAGCAGCTGTACGAGCAAAAGGTAGAACTGTTATTGAAAATGCAGCGAAAGAGCCCGAGATTATTGATGTAGCTACATTGTTAACAAGCATGGGAGCACGTATTAAAGGTGCTGGTACTGATGTAATCCGAATAGATGGTGTTGACTCTTTACATGGTTGTCACCATACTATCATCCCAGATCGTATTGAAGCTGGTACGTATATGATTCTAGGAGCTGCATCAGGAGGAGAAGTAACGGTTGATAACGTTATTCCTCAGCATTTAGAATCAGTTACTGCAAAGCTAAGAGAAGCTGGTGTTCAAGTTGAAACGAACGATGATCAAATTACGGTGAACGGTAATAGAAAGTTAAAAGTAGTTGATATCAAAACGCTTGTATATCCAGGTTTTCCAACGGATTTACAACAGCCGTTTACGACGCTTTTAACAAAGGCGCACGGAACGGGAGTTGTAACAGATACAATTTACGGTGCCCGTTTCAAACACATTGATGAATTACGTCGTATGAATGCTCAAATTAAAGTAGAGGGTCGTTCGGCAATTGTAACTGGTCCTGTGTTACTGCAAGGTGCAAAAGTGAAGGCGAGTGATTTACGAGCGGGAGCGGCACTTGTTATTGCAGGTTTAATGGCAGATGGAATTACAGAAGTAACAGGACTTGAGCATATTGATCGAGGTTATGAGAATATAGTGGACAAGCTTAAAGGGCTTGGAGCAAACATTTGGCGAGAACAAATGACAAAGCAAGAAATTGAAGAAATGAAGAACGCATAAGTGATACTTCCGCAAGGGGGAAGCGAAGCATCACTACTTGCGGAAGTACACTTTATAGAAAAACACGGTTCACAAAATACGGCAGAAATATAAAGACTTAAAGGAGAGGGATTATCGTGGAAAGAAGTTTATCTATGGAGTTAGTACGTGTAACAGAGGCTGCAGCTTTATCATCAGCGCGTTGGATGGGGCGCGGGAAAAAGGACGAGGCAGACGGTGCAGCAACATCAGCTATGCGTGATGTATTTGATACAATTCCGATGAAAGGTACAGTTGTAATTGGTGAAGGTGAGATGGATGAAGCACCAATGCTATATATCGGAGAGAAATTAGGTACAGGATATGGACCACGTGTAGACGTTGCGGTTGATCCTTTAGAAGGGACAAACATCGTAGCAGCTGGTGGCTGGAATGCTCTTGCTGTTATTGCAATTGCAGACCACGGTAATTTGTTACATGCCCCTGACATGTACATGGATAAAATCGCGGTTGGCCCAGAAGCAGTCGGGGCGGTCGACATTGATGCGCCTATTATTGATAACTTACGTGCAGTTGCGAAAGCAAAAAATAAAGATATTGAAGATGTTGTAGCGACAGTTTTAAATCGTCCACGTCATCAAGAAATTATCGAAGAAATTCGTAAAGCTGGTGCTCGCATTAAATTAATTAATGATGGAGATGTAGCTGGAGCGATTAATACAGCGTTTGATCGTACAGGTGTAGATATTTTATTTGGATCTGGTGGAGCACCTGAAGGTGTATTAGCAGCAGTTGCTTTAAAATGTTTAGGTGGAGAAATTCACGGAAAACTATTGCCACAAAACGAAGCTGAATTAGCACGTTGTAAAAAAATGGGCATAGAAGACATTAATCGTATCCTTCGTATGGAGGACTTAGTAAAAGGTGACGATGCAATCTTTGCAGCAACAGGCGTAACAGATGGAGAACTATTACGCGGTGTTCAATTTAAAGGTAGCGTAGGAACAACGCAATCCCTTGTTATGCGCGCAAAATCAGGCACAGTACGCTTCGTGGATGGACGTCATAGCTTGAATAAAAAACCAAACTTGGTTATTAAATAAAAAGCGTAAGCAGCTCGTTCAGAATGGGAGGGGGATGGAGCTTCTGACGTAGAGGCGCTTTTTGCCTCGTAGGAAGAAGTGAAGCCACCGACCATTCTAGCTGCTGAAGCTGGATTAAATAAAAAGTGCAAGCGGCTCGCTCAGAAAGGTTAAAATGGTCGACTTTTCTAACTATCGGAGCTGGAACTAAATTAAATAAGAAGCGAAGACAAATTTTCTTGTCTTCGCTTCTTGTATTTGTGTTCCAACGTATTGATTAAAACTAGATAAAAGGGTTACAATAGTGAATATTACCCTACTTGAACTTATTGCCTTTCATTATTAATTATTTGCCTTCCGTATTTTTTCCCTTTACCCATGAAAAAAGAGAATAACGTTAAAGTGTGGTGTCTGAATGAATTTGTCAATTGCAGCATTAGAAAACATGAAATTAAAAGAGTTATACGAGCTTGCGAAAGAATTTAAGATTTCGTATTATAGCAAATTAACGAAA
This sequence comes from Bacillus sp. ISO11, assembly GCF_003458115.1. Lineage (NCBI taxonomy): Bacteria > Bacillati > Bacillota > Bacilli > Caryophanales > Bacillaceae > Bacillus > Bacillus sp. ISO11. The sequence continues at coordinate 39,389 of NZ_QXCO01000023.1, forward strand.
AAAGAGTTAATTTTTTCTATTTTGAAAGCTCGAGCAGAAAAAGAAGGTTTCTTTTTCATGGAAGGCGTATTAGAAATTATTCAATCAGAAGGATTTGGATTCCTACGTCCTATCAACTATTCTCCAAGCTCAGAAGATATTTATATCTCAGCTTCGCAAATTCGTCGTTTCGATTTACGTAATGGAGATAAGGTTTCTGGTAAAGTACGACCTCCGAAAGAAAATGAACGCTATTTTGGGTTATTACAAGTTGAAGCTGTAAACGGAGATGATCCAGATTCAGCAAAAGAGCGTGTGCATTTCCCTGCATTAACACCATTATACCCAGATCGCCAAATGAAATTGGAAACGGAACCTAAAAAGTTACCGACACGCATCATGGATTTAATCGCACCAGTTGGATTTGGACAACGTGGTTTAATTGTTGCGCCTCCAAAGGCTGGTAAAACAAGTCTATTAAAAGAAATCGCGCATAGTGTTACAACAAATCATCCGGAAGCAGAATTAATTGTACTTTTAATTGATGAGCGTCCAGAGGAAGTAACAGACATTGAACGTTCTGTTAAAGGAGATGTTGTAAGTTCTACTTTTGATGAAGTGCCAGAAAATCATATTAAAGTAGCTGAGCTTGTGTTAGAACGTGCGATGCGTCTTGTAGAGCACAAGAAAGATGTTATCATTTTAATGGATAGTATTACCCGTTTAGCTCGAGCTTACAACCTCGTTATTCCACCAAGTGGTAGAACATTATCAGGTGGTATCGATCCAGCTGCCTTCCATAGACCGAAGCGTTTCTTTGGAGCTGCGCGTAATATTGAAGAAGGCGGTAGCTTAACAATTTTAGCAACAGCCCTTGTTGATACAGGATCACGTATGGACGATGTTATTTACGAGGAATTTAAAGGAACTGGAAATATGGAACTTCACTTAGATCGTTCATTAGCTGAACGTCGTATCTTCCCGGCGATCGATATTCGTCGTTCTGGTACACGTAAAGAAGATCTATTAATTCCAAAAGAACATTTAGACAAGTTATGGGGCATTCGTAAAACAATGCGTGATACACCAGACTTCGTTGAAAGTTTCTTACGTAAGCTTCGTCAAACGAAGACAAATGAAGAGTTTTTACAAAACATTGTTGCAGACTCAAAAAGGTATGTAACAACTAAGTAAAGGGAAAAAATCAGGACTCGCTTATTTTATAGTAAGCGAGTTTTTTATGCTGTTTAGGTGATATTAAAGAGAGAAATAAGTGAGAGAACCTTAGCCAGTCAGAGCTAAACGAGCCGTCTCCACTTTAAGATAATATCGAGCTCCAGCGGCTAAAATCTCCGGTCATTTTGCTCTCTCGCATGAAGCAAAAAGCGCTTCAGGGTCGAGAGCTCCAATGCCCTGCGATTTTGAACGAGCTGTCTCCACTTTAAGATAATATCCAGTTCCGGTGGCTAGCTCTTCGCATCTAAGAACCTTCCGCCCAAAAGGTAAAAAGCACCTTTAGGGCGAAAGAACCTTAGCTGGTCAGAGCTGAGCGAGCCACCTCCACTTTAAATTTAATATCCAGCTCCAGCGGCTAGAATGGTCGGTGGCTTCGCGTCTTCCTACGAGGCAAAAAGCGCCTCTACGTCAGAAGCTCCATCCCCCTCCCATTCTGAACGAGCCGCTTGCGCTTTTAAAATTAAAAAGACAAAAACAGGTAGTTGCAAAATGAAGTTAGCCTTGTTATAATTTCATCATATGTGTTTCATCAATATAGTTGTGTATGCAGCTGAAGATGAAAAACTCTGTTTCGAAAATGATTCAGGGCGGAAGGAGATGAAAAGAATGAAAGCAGGAATTCACCCAGATTACAAGAAAGTTGTATTCATGGACACAAACACAGGCTTCAAATTCTTAAGCGGATCTACTAAAGGATCTAACGAAACTGTTGAGTGGGAAGATGGTAACACTTATCCATTACTAAAAGTTGAGATCAGTTCTGATTCTCACCCATTCTACACTGGACGTCAGAAGTTTGCTACTGCAGACGGACGCGTTGACCGCTTCAATAAGAAATACGGTCTTAAGTAATAAAAACATAAAACAGGCAAGTGTATGTATTCGCTTGTCTGTTTTTTTTGCGAAAATATTATACCTTTACCCTACTTTTAACTGAAAAGTAGATGAAAGGAGAGCTTCATGTACTTAATAAATCAAAATGGCTGGATTGAAGTGATTTGCGGTAGTATGTTTTCTGGCAAGTCAGAAGAGCTAATCCGCCGTGTGCGCCGTACGCAATTTGCAAAACAACATGCAATTGTATTTAAACCATGTATTGATAATCGATATAGTGAAGAAGATGTAGTATCACATAACGGATTAAAGGTAAAAGCAGTTCCTGTTTCAGCTTCAAAGGATATATTTGAACATATTACAGAAGAGCTGGATGTTATTGCAATCGATGAGGTGCAATTTTTTGATGGGGACATTGTGGAAGTGGTGCAAGTATTGGCAAATCGTGGCTATCGTGTCATTGTAGCTGGTTTAGACCAAGATTTCCGTGGTCTACCATTTGGACAAGTTCCTCAGCTGATGGCGATTGCTGAACATGTGACAAAACTACAAGCAGTATGTTCTGTATGTGGATCTCCAGCAAGTCGTACACAACGATTAATTGATGGAGAACCAGCGGCATTTGATGATCCAATTATTTTAGTTGGAGCTTCAGAATCGTATGAACCGCGTTGTCGTCATTGTCATGCAGTACCTGCAAACAAAGATAAGTAAAACTCGCTGCGCAAGGCGGGTTTTTTTCAAAATAGAGAGAATGAGCGGTGTGAGCCGCTTACGCTTTTAAATATATCTAGTTCTGGTGGCTAGCTCTTCGCATCTAAGAACCTTCCGCCCGAAAGGTAAAAAGCACCTTTAGGTCGAAAGAACCTTAGCTGGTCAGAGCTGAAAGAGCCACCGCCACTTTTAAATATATTATCTAGTTCTGGTGGCTAGCTCTTCGCATCTAAGAACCTTCCGCCCAAAAGGTAAAAAGCACCTTTAGGTCGAAAGAACCTTAGCTGGTCAGAGCTGAAAGAGCCACCGCCACTTTTAAATATAATTTGCGTTTTTTTGAGTAAGTACCATATACTATTTGTATTAGATACTAGGATGTAGAGGTGAATGATGTGTTAGATCGTTTGCAAGCTGTAGAAAATCGTTATGAGAAGTTAAATGAATTGTTAAGTGATCCAGCGATTATTAGTGATTCAAATAAGCTTCGTGAATATTCAAAGGAACAGTCTGATATACAGGAAACGGTAGAGGTGTATCGTGAGTATAAGGATGTTCGTGAGCAATTAAAAGATGCGAAAGCAATGTTAGAAGATAAGTTAGACGCAGAAATGCGTGAAATGGTAAAAGAAGAAGTTTCTGAGTTAGAATCACAAGATAAAACATTATCAGAGCGTCTGAAAATTTTACTTGTTCCAAAAGACCCTAATGATGATAAGAACGTTATCGTTGAGGTTCGTGGAGCTGCTGGTGGAGACGAGGCAGCTTTATTTGCTGGTGACTTATACCGTATGTATAGCCGTTACGCTGAGGTACAGGGCTGGAAAACGGAGATTATTGAGGCTAGCTATACAGAGTTAGGTGGATATAAAGAGATTATCTTTATGATTAATGGTAAAGGTGCTTTCGCGAAGCTGAAATTCGAGAATGGTGCTCACCGTGTACAACGTGTTCCTGAAACGGAATCTGGTGGACGTATTCATACATCTACAGCAACTGTAGCTGTATTACCAGAGGCAGAAGAAGTAGAAATTGATATTCACGAGAAAGATGTTCGTGTTGATACATTCGCTTCTAGTGGACCTGGTGGACAGAGCGTTAATACAACGATGTCAGCGGTGCGTTTAACGCATTTACCGACTGGTGTAGTTGTATCTTGTCAGGATGAGAAATCACAGATCAAGAATAAAGAAAAAGCGATGAAAGTATTACGCGCACGTGTTTATGATAAGTTTAGACAAGAAGCGCAAGCTGAGTATGATCAAAACCGTAAACAAGCTGTTGGTACGGGAGATCGTTCAGAGCGTATTCGTACGTATAACTTCCCGCAAAACCGTGTTACAGACCATCGAATCGGTTTAACGATTCAAAAGCTAGATCAAATCTTACAAGGTAAGTTAGATGATTTCATCAATGCCTTAGTGATGGAAGATCAGGCTCAAAAGATGGAGGCAGCTGAGTAATGCGTGTCTATGAAGCCCTGAAATGGGCTTCTTCTTTTTTACAGGAAAATGGACGAGATGAAAATGCGGGAGAAATTGTCCTTTGTCATGTATTAAAGGTGAACAGAACAGGATTACTTATGAATATGCGTGAAGAAATAACTGAGGATCAAGAGAAAAGCTTTACGGAGTTTATCCACAAGCATGTAGAAGGTATTCCTATTCAATATATGATTGGTTATGAAATGTTTTATGGACGGTCTTTCTTTGTGAATGAAGAAGTATTAATACCAAGACCGGAAACAGAAGAGCTTATAGTGGGAGTATTAGAAAGAATCGAGCGCCATTTTGGTGATGAGAAACTACATGTAGCAGATATAGGTACAGGTAGTGGAGCGATTTCTATTACGCTTGCTTTAGAAAATGAAAATCTTCATGTGTATACAGTAGATATTGCACAAGAGTCGATTGAAGTTGCAAAAGAAAATGCAAAAGCTTTAGGTGCAGAAGTAACGTTCTATCACGGTGATTTATTGTCACCATTTCATAAAACGGGTCAAAAGCTAGATGTTGTTGTTTCAAATCCTCCATATATACCGGAAGAGGATTGGCGTGGTCTTTCTCCTGTTGTGAAAGAGCATGAGCCGAAGAGAGCACTTGTTGGTGGTGAAGACGGATTAGATTTCTATCGCCGTTTTATGGAAGAATTGCCGAATGTGTTGCAGAAGAAAGCGATTGTGGCGTTTGAAATTGGAGTAGGACAAGGTGAGGATGTAAAAAGATTGTTACAACAAGCTTTTCCACATGCTCATGTTGAGGTTGTTTTCGATATTAACGGAAAAGATCGTATGGTATTTGCAGAGATGGAGTAAGGTTCACACCTTACTCTATTTTTTGTGGAAAAATTCATATAGATTTTGAATTTAATAGTTTAGAAAGATGAAAGTCTGTCCACACTGTTTGTAGAAGGGACGGTGGAGGAAATGAAAAAACAAGTTATTGCTTATCTTCTTATACTATTAATTGGTGCACAGTTACTTGTGCAGTTTGGATATATGAAAGCTGATGCGAAAGGGCCTTCAGTTATTCCGAAAGAGGCCGTTCGATTACGAATTTTAGCAAATAGTGATTCAGATAAAGACCAGGCATTGAAACGTAAAGTGCGTGATGAAGTAAAAGCACAAATTGATGGGTGGGTAGCGGATTTAACTTCATTTGAAGAGGCACGCAAAGTAATTCAAAGTCATATTCCAGAAATCGAGAAAACGGTGGAAAATACGTTAAAAAGAGAAGGAAGTAAAGATTCATTTCAAGTGAAATTTAGTAAGAATGTAAAGTTTCCTACAAAGGTATACGGGAATTTTATTTATCCAGCAGGAGAATATGAAGCAGTATTAATCACAATTGGAGAAGGTGAAGGGGCGAACTGGTGGTGTGTATTATTTCCACCAATGTGTTTCTTAGATTTTTCGAGCGGGACAGCTGTAAGAAAAGAAGAGCACGTTGTGAAGGCGGAATCTCCTGAAGAGGAGCAGGTGAAACAACTAGATGAGGAAGTAATAGATAAAGAAGAGAAGAAAGTAGATAAGGTAAAAGAAACGAAAGCTGTAAAGCAGGAAGTAGTAAAAAAAGTAACAGCTTCTGAAAAGAAAGTAGTAAAAAATGAAACAAAAGTCGAAGAGCAGCCTGTAAGTAAAGAAGAAATGAAAACTGTGGAAAAAGTGGAGAAACCTGTGGAGAAAAAACAAGAAAAGCAAAATGAATATGTAAAAGTAGAAGAGGAAGAAGAAAAGCCAGAAGTTAAATTGTTTATTGTAGAAGCTTTTACATCTTTATTCTCTAAATAGTACTATTAATAAATCCCTCTTCATATATAAAAATGAGGAGGGATTTATTATGAAGAAAGTGTATTTTGCTACGAAAGCAGATGTGGAAAGATTACATTCTTTTTTCGGACAAGCTAATAAAAAAGATGATAAAATAAATGAGTTGTACGCACAATTTATGATTTTGGAAGAAGCGGAAGAAATACGAGCTGTAATTGGTTATGAACAAAGTGGGGAAGATGTGCTTATTCGTTCTTGTTTATTCACACCTCATGTGGATAAACAGACTTTCTTATATTTTTTTGAAATGTTTTTGCAGTATATGAAAGAAAGAAGTGTTCAACAATTGTACTTACTAACAAATCATCCACAATCTGTACCGATCTTTCAGTTTTTTGACTTTTTTACTATAGAAAAGGATGAGGTTCCAGAGGGAATTCAACAGCTAGAACATTTTTGTAAAAATATAAAAGAGCAGAATGCAATAATACTAAATTGTCAGCTATTCACAAAGTTATCCACGGATTAATTAGGTTTATCCACATTTTGTGGATAAACCTTGTTTGTCTTTTGGATAAATCTCATAGTAAACTAAAAATAGACAAGTATTTAAGGGTAGAAAAGGACGTGGAAAAAAATGCATACAAACATGTGGGTTGTGGATAATGTTGTGGAAAGAAAAAAATATTATCCACAGTTACAAGAAGCAGCAAAATTATTAAGAGAAAATGAGGCGGTGGCTTTCCCTACGGAAACAGTATATGGGTTAGGTGCAAATGCGATGGATGATGAAGCAATCGCGAAAATTTTCAAAGCGAAAGGAAGACCGAGTGATAATCCACTCATTGTCCATATAGGTACAAAATCTCAGTTAGATGGGATTGTGAAAGAAATTCCACCAGTTGCAGAGAAGTTAATGGCGCATTTTTGGCCAGGACCATTAACAATTATTTTGCCGAGAAAAGAAGGGATTTCAGAGAAGGTGACGGCAGGACTTAATACGGTTGGAGTAAGAATGCCTGATCACCCAATTGCACTTGCTCTTATTGAAGTGGCGAATGTACCTGTTGCAGCACCAAGTGCGAATCGTTCAGGTCGTCCAAGTCCAACATTAGCTTCTCACGTATATGAAGATTTGAATGGGAAGATTGCAGGTATTGTTGATGGTGGTGCAACTGGAGTAGGCGTTGAATCAACTGTAATTGATTGTACAAGCGCGGTTCCAACAATATTACGTCCAGGTGGGATTACGAAAGAACAATTAGAAGCGGTGATAGGTACTGTTTCTTTAGATCCAGCTTTAAAGGATGAGAAGGAAAAACCGAAATCGCCTGGAATGAAATACACACATTATGCGCCGAAAGCACCACTTAGTATTGTTGAGGGTTCACGTGAGTTTATTCAGCATCTTGTGGATGAGAAAAAGGAAGAAGGATTTAAAGTAGGCGTATTAACGACAGAAGAGTATCAGCATGTATATAGTGCAGATGTTATATTATCTTGTGGTGTTAGAAGTGACTTAGCTAGTGTTGCGACTAAATTATATGATGTACTTAGAACATTTGATGCAAGTGAAGTGGATGTTATTTTTAGTGAGTCATTCCCTAATGAAGGAATAGGGAATGCAATTATGAATCGTTTAACAAAAGCGGCAGGACATCATATTATTATTGAATGATAAGGTAAGATTAGCAAACAGAATATTTCTCCTTGGATAAGCATATTGTGAAGTAGCACGTCCAAGGAGGGGCATGAATGACGTTTGAACAGCTAATACCTTTAATAATTATGGCATTCGCCTTAGGGATGGATGCGTTCTCGGTGAGTCTTGGTATGGGGATGATACCCCTAAAGTTAAGACAAATCCTGTATATTGGTATGACGATAGGGATATTTCATATTATTATGCCGTTTATAGGAATGGTACTAGGTCGTTTTTTATCAGAGAAGTATGGAGATATCGCACATTTTGCGGGTGCTATTTTATTAATCGGACTAGGGTTTTATATCGTATATTCGAGTATTTTACAAAATGAAGAGACTAGAACAGCCCCTATTGGAATTAGTTTATTCGTATTTGCATTTGGCGTCAGTATAGATAGTTTCTCAGTAGGACTTAGCCTTGGTATTTATGGAGCACAAACAATTATTACGATTTTACTTTTTGGATTTGTTAGCATGTTATTAGCGTGGATGGGTTTATTAATTGGGAGACATGCGAAAGATATGCTCGGTACATATGGTGAGATAGTAGGTGGTATCATTTTGGTTGGGTTTGGATTATATATCCTTTTTCCTATATAATTTTATGTAGGAGGGAATTATGAACAAGCTATTGGAATGGTATGTTAAATTTTTAACCTTCTATCCTCGATGGCTAAGAAGACTTATAATTTGGGGTATTATTTTGCAAATTTCGATGTTAGGTTGGATTAAGTTAATTCGTGAATGGTGAGATAGTTCCTTTCTGTGAATATTTTGTTTGTACTATATTTATTGCGCTAAAAATTACAGATATAGAAAGGATGAGATGAATGACGAGATTGAAGCAAGTTTTTGGTATTATTATTAGTTTTTTTGTTTTTTGGTTTAGTATGCTCGGTGTACAAATGTTTGCTGAGTTTTTAGATATTGAGTCATTGAAATTTGTTGCGGGAAAGACTGAGGCGGCGCGTGCCTTTTACTCTCCGTACCCGTTTTTAATTGTTTTTCTTATCACATTGCTTTCCCTATACTTCTTCGTAATTAAGCTAGGGAAGCCGAAAAAAGAGAAAATGCCTACTTTAGAGGAAAAGAAGGAAGAATTACAATGATAAAATCCCCTGCTAAAAAGCAGGGGATTTTATATTTGAGTGATGGGAGGAATCTAGCCGCCTTGCTTTTAAATATATCCAGCTCCAGCGACAAGCTCTTCGCATGAAGCAAAAAGCGCTTCAAGGTCGAGAGCTTGAAGTGTCCTGCGATTCTGAACGAGCCGCTTCCGCTTTTAGATTGGCCTAACCAATTCAAATTGTTCTCCTAATTTTGCATAGTTGTGTCCTGCTAGGCGGCTTATTGGTTTGAGTCCTTCGGCGTGAATGCGCCCTTTTTCATATAGATGTTCGGCAACGTGGAAACGAACGACGCGTCCAATTAGTAGATCACAAGCTGGTGAGTCTTCCGTTCCGCCAAGTGGAATTGCACGTTCTAATACGCATTCCATTCGAATATTTGCTTCTTTTACACCTGGAACAGAGATGACTTCACTTTCGATTGGTGTTAGTTTTGCTAGTTCAATTTCACTTTCATTTGGCGGGAGGTTAGCTGCTGTTTCGTTAATTGCTGCTACATATGATTCGTCAGAAATATGTACGACAAATTCTCCTTTTTCAATTGCGTTTCGGGAAGTGTCCTTTCTTTCTCCGGCTTTTCGTTGTACAGATACTGAGATAAGTGGTGGATTAGCAGCGACAATATTGAAATAACTATATGGTGCTCCGTTTAGTACGCCTTCTTTTGTTACAGAAGTAACGAATGCGACAGGACGAGGGATGATACTTCCAGTAAGTAATTTGTAATTATCTTTTTCAGTTTGTTCATTTGGATTAATGGATAACATGCTTGTAATCCCCTTTCTAAATATGAATACTTATTGTTTGTTTACAAGATAACGATGAGAAAATCCTGCTGGAAATAATATTTTGTTTCATAAAAAGAACTTACTTCAATTGTAATGAAGTAAGTTCTTTTTTCAAGAATCTCAAATTTGAGATAAAAATTAAAGTAAAACGTATGCGCCAGGTCCGATTAAAGCTACACCAACAGCGACAGCGATTAACATTAAGTTATATTCATATCCGTTTTGTGTTACCCAGTAACCATTTTTTCCGTGAACAGTGAAGATAGCCATTAACATTGTTCCAACGATAAATAATGAACCAACTACAATGAAAATACCTGATGCAAATAAGAAACCACCTAGTAATTCAGTTGCGCCAGCCATAAATGCCATAAATACACCAGGACGTAAACCGATTGACTCCATCCAGCCACCTGTTCCTTTTAAACCGTAACCGCCGAACCAACCAAATAATTTTTGAGCGCCATGACCCATGAATGTAATTCCTATAATAAGACGAATAATAAGTAGACCGAAATCCATCATTTTTAAAAACCTCCTAAAAGTTATTAACTTACCTTACGTAAGTAATAATAAAATAGTTACTTACTTTAGTCAAGTGAATTTCGAAAAAAGTTGAATTAAATTTTACAAATTAACAACAAAAAATAAAATGTAGTAAAGACCTCTAGACAAGTTGGGCAAAAAAAGAGAAAATATAAATAGAAGTTAACTTCTAATTGTTATTCAGACAATCAGAATTGACTGGAATTTTGTGAAGCGCTACAATAAGAGTCTATTAGTAATGACGTAATTTATTTCGAAAGCGTTTTTACAGTATAATATTCGAAGTATGAAGTCTTACATGTATCCCGAGCTTTACTAGGGATTGCCCTATAAACTTTTAGGTAAATTATAAGGAGGACTATCCTATGTTTAAAAAATTATTCGGTCTTGGTTCAAAAACAAATGAAGAAACAATCGTAGCTCCATTAACTGGAGCAGTGAAAAATATTGAAGAAGTACCAGATCCAGTATTTGCTGGTCGTATGATGGGTGACGGTGTTGCAATCGATCCTACTGAAGGTGTAGTTGTATCTCCAGTTGATGGTGAAATCGTACAATTATTCCACACAAAACATGCTATCGGAATTAAAGCGAAAAACGGTACAGAAATTTTAATCCACGTTGGATTAGAAACTGTAAAAATGGAAGGCGAAGGTTTCGAAGCTCACGTTTCTGAAGGCCAAGCTGTAAAAGCTGGAGATAAATTAATCTCATTCGACTTAGAATTAATCCGTGAAAAAGCGAAAAGCACAATTACTCCAATTGTTATTACAAACACAGATGCAGCTGAGTCTATTAAGACAACTGTAGGCGTAGCAGCTACAAAAGGTTCAACAGAAGTAATGAAAGTTACAATGAAATAATTGCAATATAAGAGGAATCCGTTTCGTATGAAATGGATTCCTTATTTTTGTTGCATGTTCAGCATGTATGTTAAAATACTCTAGGCACTTGGAAATAGGGTTTCACATATATGTGGATAAGGCGCATTTTTCTTAGAAAAAATATAAGAGAAATGCGCCTTTTGTATATTCACATTTCTTTTGTTCTATTCTAATGTAAGTTATGATGAATGGTAAGAAATCGAATATAGGGGTGGGTTTGAATGAAACGAGTGTTATTTGTTTGTACTGGCAATACATGTCGTAGTCCAATGGCTGAGGCGTTGCTTCGTCTTCACGGAGGAGATAAGTTTGAAGTGCAATCTGCTGGTGTTTTCGCCTATCCTGGGAGCGATGCATCGGTACATGCGAAGGAAGCTTTAGCTGAAAAAGGAATTTTAATTGATCATGCGGCGCAGCAAATAAATGAAACTTTGCTTGATTGGGCTGATATTGTCGTAACGATGACAGAAAACCATAAGCAAATTGTACTTGGGCATTATCCGAGCGTTGAAAAGAAATTAAATACGTTATATGGATTAACTGAAGGTATAGGCAAGGACATTTCAGATCCATTTGGAGGCTCGCTTTCTATTTATAAAGAAACGTTAGATGAGATGGAAAAACTTGTACAAACTTTACTGAAAAAACATTCAGTAGGTTGATGTTTCGTGTATAATACGATATTGGAGATCACTTCTTCCTATGTGAGGTAGCGAGTGTGAAATGAAGATAATTGATTGAAACTTTGGAGGGGTAAAAATGAAAGTAGTAATAGCATCTGATCACGGCGGTATGAATATCCGCAAAGAACTTGTAAGTTTATTAGAAGAGTTAAATATTGAATATATTGATTTAGGTTGTGAATGTGAAGCTGGTTCTGTTGATTACCCTGACTTTGCGTTTCCAGCAGCTGAAATGGTAGCGAATGGTGAAGTAGATCGTGGTATTTTAGTTTGTGGGACAGGCATTGGTATGTCAATCGCAGCAAACAAAGTAAATGGTATCCGTTGTGCGTTAGTTCATGATACTTTCAGCGCGAAAGCAACGAGAGAGCATAATGACACTAATATGCTAGCGATGGGTGAGCGTGTAATTGGTGCTGGTCTAGCGCGTGATATCGCGAAAATCTGGTTAACAACTGACTATGAAGGTGGTCGTCACGAAAACCGCGTAGGAAAAATTAAAACATACGAAACAAAGTAATAGATTCTAACTATCAGTAGTGTGAAATATAATTTGGTGAACCAACCTGTGAAAGGAAGAGGCGTAATGACAGAAATCGTAAAGGTAAGAGAACAGCTACAAATGTCGCTTTCTGATTTCCAAGAACAAGCTTCATTACAAAGCGGTCAAATTTTTGTAGTGGGTTGTAGCACGAGCGAAGTGCTAGGCGAAAGAATTGGAACATCAGGAACGATGGAAGTAGCAGAGGCGATTTTCTCTGAGTTAAAACAATTTCAAGAGCAAACAGGTATTGAATTAGCGTTTCAATGTTGTGAGCATTTAAACCGTGCTTTAGTAGTTGAGAGAGAAGTAGCGATAAAATATCAATTTGAAATTGTAACAGTTACGCCTGTTAGATCAGCAGGTGGTGCATTGGGGACATACGCGTATCACAATTTGAAAGATCCGGTAGTAGTTGAGTTTATTAAAGCTGATGCAGGAATGGATATTGGTGATACATTTATCGGTATGCATTTAAAGCATGTAGCTGTTCCGGTTCGTACAAGTGTGAAGGCAATTGGAAGTGCGCATGTAACGATGGCCAAAACACGTGGAAAACTAATTGGTGGAGCGCGTGCTGTCTATGCGGCAGTGGAAGAGACTACCACTTGCCGTTAAATATGAGAAATTAGGAAGTCATATAGTAACTGTTTATCATAAGATAAAAGGTATGTTGTCTGACTTTATAATAGAAGAAAGAAAAGACCGATTTTCGGTCTTTTTTTTCTTTTATGATATAGAAAGTCATGTTAGAATGTAGTTGAAAACATGAAGGTTCGAAAGAATTACAACCTGAATTTTCGTTTTTTCTGAATAAATAAGAAAAAACTGTTGGGAATCGATGTAATTCGTTCAGAAAAGGGGGATTTTGGTGGATCATTTAAAACGTCAAGATGAAAAGGTATTTGCTGCAATTGAGGCAGAACTAGGAAGACAGCGTTCAAAGATTGAGTTAATTGCTTCGGAAAACTTCGTAAGTGAAGCAGTAATGGAGGCACAAGGTTCTGTTTTAACGAATAAGTATGCTGAAGGATATCCTGGAAAACGTTACTATGGTGGCTGTGAACACGTAGACGTAGTAGAAGATATCGCACGTGATCGCGTGAAAGAAATTTTCGGCGCAGAGCACGTAAATGTTCAACCACACTCTGGTGCACAAGCGAACATGGCAGTATACTTTACGATTTTAGAGCAAGGCGATACAGTACTTGGTATGAACTTATCTCATGGTGGTCACTTAACACACGGAAGCCCTGTTAACTTCAGTGGAGTACAATATAATTTCGTAGAATATGGCGTGGATGCTGACTCTCACCGTATTAATTACGATGATGTATTAGCAAAAGCGAAAGAACATAAACCAAAATTAATCGTTGCAGGTGCAAGTGCATACCCTCGTGTTATCGATTTCAAGCGATTCCGTGAGATTGCAGATGAAGTGGGCGCTTATTTAATGGTTGATATGGCACATATCGCTGGTTTAGTAGCTGCTGGTTTACACCCAAATCCAGTACCACATGCACATTTCGTTACAACGACAACACATAAAACGTTACGTGGTCCGCGTGGTGGTATGATTTTATGTGAAGAGCAATTTGCAAAACAAATTGATAAATCAATCTTCCCTGGTATTCAAGGTGGTCCACTTATGCACGTAATCGCTGCAAAAGCTGTTGCATTTGGTGAAGCACTTCAAGATGATTTCAAAACATATGCACAAAATATCATTAACAATGCGAACCGCTTAGCTGAAGGTCTTCAAAAAGAAGGACTTACACTTGTTTCTGGCGGAACAGACAATCACTTAATCTTGATTGATGTTCGTAACTTAGAAATCACAGGTAAAGTAGCAGAGCACGTATTAGATGAAGTTGGTATTACAGTGAACAAAAATACAATTCCATTTGAAACAGCAAGCCCATTTGTAACAAGTGGTGTACGTATCGGTACAGCAGCTGTAACATCTCGTGGTTTCGGTTTAGAAGAAATGGATGAAATTGCGTCACTTATTGCTTATACATTAAAAAATCATGAAAATGAAGCTGCATTAGAAGAAGTACGTAAGCGTGTAGAAGCGTTAACTAGCAAATTCACAATGTATCCAAATCTATAATAGATTGAAGAAGACTGCCGAGACTTAATTGTTTTGGCGGTCTTTTTTGTGGACATATATTATTTTTAAAGTATGTATACAAATGATGAATAAATTTTGGCGATATAATGAAGGATACAGCTCCCATAATTGGTAAAGATACTAGATAGATTCATCGTAAAATCATGATTTTGCCAAATTTGCCCTTGAATATTAGTAGCGTTTTCTTTACAATCGTAAATAGTGTAAAAAAGCGTGCAAACGCATGAATATCATCTAAAGGAGAGATTCACATGGGAAAACTGTATGTATTTGATCACCCGTTAATTCAACATAAGATTACATATATTCGCGATAAGAATACAGGTACGAAAGATTTTCGTGAATTAGTGGACGAAGTAGCAAGCTTAATGGCTTTCGAAATTACTCGCGACCTTCCACTTAAGGACATTGAAATTGAAACACCTGTAAGCAAAGCGACAACAAAAGTGATCGCTGGTAAAAAACTTGGTTTAATTCCGATTTTACGTGCAGGTTTAGGAATGGTTGATGGAATTCTGAAATTAATTCCAGCAGCAAAAGTAGGACACGTTGGTTTATACCGTGACCCTAAAACATTGCAACCGGTAGAATACTATGTGAAACTTCCAACGGATGTAGAAGAGCGTGACTTTATCGTACTAGATCCGATGCTAGCAACAGGTGGTTCTGCGGCTGAAGCAATTAACTCTCTGAAAAAGCGCGGTGCGAAACAAATTAAATTAATGTGTATCGTTGCAGCTCCAGAAGGGGTAAAAGTAGTACAAGAAGAACATCCTGATGTTGATATTTATGTAGCAGCATTAGATGAGAAATTAAATGACCACGGATATGTAGTACCAGGTCTTGGTGATGCTGGTGACCGTTTATTCGGAACGAAGTAAGACAACTGACGAGCAGGGGAGATTCCCCAGCTCGTCTTTTTTGTTGTAAGCAAGTAGGGGAGGGGGAGAGGATAAATATACATCGTATATACAACATAAGTTGCATACACCTCACATATAATATAGAAGTCTTACGTCTGAGGAACACTATATTATGGAAGAAAAGCGTTATATCTCGAAAATATAATAGTGACAAACTTGTGAACATTTCCTTCTATTATAAAGAGAAAACTGTTAGAAATTGCATATATGTAACCAGTATTTAGAAGGGGAACGTTTTCATTTTTGGGAGGAAATGCCTAATACTCAAATTTTTAGATTTTTTACGATTTCTCGTTGACACTGTTAATACCCTATTGTATGCTAACAACGGGGATAGATGGTAGGGCTTTCAGTGACAAAATTACATCTATTCCGTGACGAAAATGTAAACTTTTTGTTTTGTATAGGATTTATGCAAAAAAATGAGTTATTATTAACACATCGTGAATGAGGGTTACATATTGGAGGGATGAATCCTTGCAAAAAAACGATCGCAGCCATATAAAAGCTTATGCTTTAATGTCAGGTATTCTTGCTCAATTAGTCGGTTCTATTCTTGTTGGAATCTTTGGTGGGCAGTGGATTGATAATAAGGTTGGAACGTTTCCGTTGTTTCTTATTATAGGGTTATTACTCGGACTAGGAACAGGGGTATACGCAATGATTCGACTCATTCGACATTACTATTCGGGAGAGCAATGATGATAGACGTACATGGACTTGTCCAAAGACAAAAGAAATATATGTACTACTTGCTTGCGCTTCTAGTGCTAGGATGGGGATTTACCTCTTACAAGGATGTATTTCTTGGACTGATTATCGGGACGATTTTCAGTTTTCTTAGTTTGCGCATCATTGCACGTAGAACAGACAAGCTGCTAGATCGCGTAACAAATGGAGAAAACGTGAAGTTCAAGGCAACAGCGGTAAGTACATATTCAAGATTCGCCACGATTGGGTTATTAATTTTATTTGCAGCCAAATATCAAGAGTTAATCGCGATGTGGGGCCTAGGTGTAGGATTGCTGACAGGATACCTTGTCATGATCATAGATTTTCTTTATTTAGAGTATAAGAGCAGGGAAGAGAGGTGAATTACTAGTGGAACACGGTAAATTAGTTGAATTTCTAGGTTTAACGTTCGATTTGTCATCAGTTATGATGGTTACTGTAGCAGCAGTTATTGTTTTCTTAATCGCTGTTATTGGAACTCGCAGCTTAGCTCTTCGCCCAACCGGAATGCAAAACTTCATGGAATGGGTGTTTGACTTCGTGAAAGGGATTATCAATAGTACGATGGACTGGAAAACAGGTGGACGTTTCTTAACGCTTGGCGTTACGCTTATCATGTTTATCATCGTATCGAACTTCCTTGGTTTACCATTCATGTATTCAGCAACTGAAGCTGGCGAACATATTGCATGGTGGAGATCACCAACGTCTGATCCAGCAGTTACATTAACATTAGCCGTGATGGTAGTTACCCTCACCCATTATTATGGAATTAAGATGAAGGGTACGAAAGAGTACGTAAAAGGTTATTTCCAACCTATGAAATTCTTATTCCCATTAAAGGTTATTGAGGAGTTTGCTAACACATTAACGTTAGGTCTTCGTTTATTTGGTAACATTTATGCAGGTGAGATCTTATTAGGATTACTTGCTAAGTTGGGCGGAGCATCAGTCCTTGGGGCATTAGGTGCGCTTGTACCAATGTTAGCATGGATGGGATTCAGTGTATTCGTTGGATCAATCCAAGCATTTATTTTCGTTATGTTAACGATGGTTTATATGGCTCATAAAGTAAGCCATGACCATTAATATAATTTAAGTAAGAAAAAATTTATTTTTTATAATACAAAGGAGGACAAATTAAATGAGTTTAGGTGTAATCGCAGCTGCAATTGCAATTGGTTTATCAGCATTAGGTGCAGGTATTGGTAACGGTCTTATCGTATCACGTACAATCGAAGGTGTTGCTCGTCAACCAGAATTAAAAGGCGCACTTCAAACAATTATGTTCATCGGGGTTGCTTTAGTTGAGGCACTTCCAATCATCGGTGTAGTTATTGCATTCATCGTAATGAACAAATAAGGGAGACTCCCCTTACATAGATGGCGAAGAGTGTTTTTCCGAACTTTCTTCGCCATTGCTTTATGAATGAAACGTATGTCTTTTTTTTTCATATGATCAATTTAGATATTTTGAAGGGAGTGAATCCTTGTGCCAACTTTATTATTAGGTGCTGCCATTCCATTTGGAACGATTGCTTATACATTGTTCATTTTCTTACTTCTATTAGTAATGCTACGCAAATTTGCGTGGGGTCCTTTAATGGGAATTATGAAAGAACGTGAAGAGCATGTTACTAATGAAATCGACGCTGCAGAAAGAAGTAATGCTGAGGCGAAGAAGTTAGTAGAAGAACAACGTGAAATGTTAAAACAATCACGTGTTGAAGCACAAGAGTTAATCGAAAGAGCGAAAAAGCAAGCTGTAGATCAAAAAGATGTTATTGTTGCTGCTGCGAAAGAAGAAGCAGAATCAATTAAAGCATCTGCTGTACAAGAAATTCAACGCGAAAAAGAGCAAGCAATTGCTGCTTTACAAGAACAAGTTGCTTCTTTATCTGTTCAAATTGCTTCTAAAGTAATTGAAAAAGAATTAAAAGAAGAAGATCAAGTGAAGTTAATTCGCGATTATATTAAAGAAGTAGGAGAAGCGCGAT
Organism: Bacillus sp. ISO11; assembly: GCF_003458115.1. Taxonomy (NCBI): domain Bacteria; kingdom Bacillati; phylum Bacillota; class Bacilli; order Caryophanales; family Bacillaceae; genus Bacillus; species Bacillus sp. ISO11. Next base: position 57,476 of record NZ_QXCO01000023.1, read on the forward strand.
GAGCAATGGGATTGTAGCAAAACGTTATGCTGTCGCTCTTTTTAAAATTGCTAAAGAAAAACACGTATTAGAAATGTTTGAAGAGGAATTACGCCTTGTACAAAACGTTTATGTAAAGAACGGAGAACTACATAGCTTTTTAACGCAACCGAACATTTCAAAGGAACAAAAGAAAACGTTTCTTGCAAACGTATTCGGATCTGTTTCTGAATCTATTTTAAATACGTTATATATTTTAATTGATAACAAACGCATTGATATCTTACCTGAAATTGCAGATGAATATGTTGTTCTTGCTAATGAAGAACGTAACGTAGCGGACGCAACTGTATATTCTACTCGTCTTCTATCAGAAGAAGAGAAGCTTAACATTGCAGAAGCATTTGCGAAGAGAACAGGAAAAGATGCAATTCGCGTGAAAAATGTTGTAGATGAAGATTTACTAGGCGGCATTAAAGTACGTATGGGAAATCGCATTTATGACGGAAGTTTACAAGGAAAATTAGCACGTATTCAGCGTGAATTAATGAAGAATAGATAGGGGTGAAGCACATGAGCATCAGAGCTGAAGAAATTAGCGCACTGATAAAGCAACAAATCGAGAACTATCAGTCTGAAATCGAAGTTAGTGATGTTGGTACAGTTATCCAAGTTGGTGACGGTATCGCGCGTGCTCATGGTCTTGATAACGTTATGGCTGGTGAACTTGTAGAGTTCTCTAACGGCGTTATGGGACTAGCACAAAACTTAGAGGAAAACAACGTAGGTATTATCATTTTAGGACCTTACACAGAAATCCGTGAAGGTGACGAAGTTCGTCGTACTGGTCGCATCATGCAAGTACCGGTAGGAAAAGAACTAATTGGTCGTGTTGTAAACCCATTAGGTCAACCAGTTGATGGTTTAGGCCCAATCAATACAACAAACACTCGTCCAATTGAAAGTCCAGCACCAGGTGTAATGGATCGTAAATCTGTTCATGAGCCACTTCAAACAGGTATTAAAGCAATCGATGCTCTTGTACCAATTGGCCGTGGTCAACGTGAGTTAATCATCGGTGACCGTCAAACTGGTAAAACAGCGGTTGCACTTGATACAATCATTAACCAAAAAGATGAAGATATGATTTGTATCTATGTAGCAATTGGACAAAAAGAATCAACTGTACGTAACGTAGTAGAAACACTACGTAAGCACGGTGCATTAGAGTACACAATCGTTGTAACTGCATCTGCTTCTCAACCAGCTCCATTATTATACCTAGCTCCTTACGCTGGTGTAACAATGGGTGAAGAGTTCATGTACAATGGTAAACACGTATTAGTAGTATATGATGACTTATCAAAACAAGCAGCGGCTTACCGTGAGCTGTCATTACTATTACGTCGTCCTCCAGGTCGTGAAGCTTACCCAGGGGATGTATTCTACTTACATTCTCGCTTATTAGAGCGTGCAGCAAAATTAAGTGATGCAAAAGGCGGCGGTTCTTTAACTGCACTACCTTTCATCGAAACACAAGCAGGGGACGTATCAGCATACATCCCAACAAACGTAATTTCTATTACGGATGGACAAATCTTCTTACAATCTGACCTATTCTTCTCTGGCGTACGTCCAGCGATCGATGCGGGTACTTCTGTATCTCGTGTAGGTGGATCTGCTCAGATTAAAGCAATGAGTAAAGTATCAGGTACACTTCGTCTTGACCTTGCATCTTACCGTGAGTTAGAAGCGTTCGCTCAGTTCGGTTCTGACCTTGATAAAGCAACTCAAGCGAAATTAAACCGTGGTGCTCGTACTGTTGAGGTATTAAAACAAGGATTACACAAACCATTACGTGTAGAGAAACAAGTTATCATTCTTTACGCTTTAACACGTGGATTCCTAGATGATATCCCAGTAGTAGATATCACTCGTTTTGAAGAAGAATTCCATGCTTGGTTAGATTCTAATGCGACTGACTTATTAGAAGAAATCCGCACAACTAAGAAACTTGCGGATGACGACAAATTTGCAGCAGCAATCAATGGATTTAAAAAAGTATTTGTAGCTTCTGAATAATAAAAGCGGAAGCGGCTCGTTGTGAATGTGAGGGGGATGGAGCTTCTGACGAAGAGGCGGTGTTTGCCTCGTAGGAAGAAGTGAAGCCACCGAGCATTCAAGCCGCTGGAGCTAGATAGTATATATAAAAGGCATCTCGGGCTCTGAGATTGCTAAAGGTCATGTAAAGGAAAAGAGTAGGTGCACCTATTCTTTTCCTTCAATCATGAGCAAGAATATCTTGCAACGTAGATTAGGAAGAGGATTCTTACTAATCGTGCCAACTTCCGGAAAAAAGGTGGTGAAAACCTGTGGCATCTTTACGCGATATAAAAGCGAAGATTAACTCGACAAAGAAAACGAGTCAAATTACGAAAGCGATGGAGATGGTATCTGCATCTAAGTTAAACCGTGCAGAGCAAAATGCTAAATCTTTCGTTCCGTATATGGAAAAGATTCAAGAAGTAGTAGCGAGCATTGCGCAAGGAAGCAAAGGGATTAATCATCCAATGCTAAATGCGCGTCCTGTAAAGCGTACAGGATACATCGTTATTACGTCTGATCGCGGACTAGCAGGTGGTTATAACAGTAACGTATTACGTACAGTAAGTAACGTAATTCGTGAACGTCATAATATGGATTCAAACCAATATTCTATTATTGTGCTTGGACGACTAGGACGTGATTATTTAAAACGTCGCGGCTTTAACATTATTGATGAAGTAGTTGGATTATCTGACCACCCATCATTTACTGATATTAAAGACCTTGCTTCTCGAGCAATTGCGATGTTTGCAGATGGTGCTTATGATGAGCTGTACATCTACTACAACCATTACGTAAGTAAAATTTCACAAGAGGTAACGGAAAATAAAATTTTACCGCTTACTGATGTGGCGTCTGACAAACCGACGACAGCTTATGAATTCGAACCTTCTGAAGAAGAAATTTTAAAAGTACTATTGCCACAATACGCAGAAAGCTTAGTGTACGGTGCATTACTAGACGGTAAAGCAAGTGAACACGCAGCGCGTATGACAGCAATGAAGAGTGCTACAGACAACGCAATGGAAGTTATCGATTCACTTACACTTTCATTCAACCGTGCGCGTCAGGCAGCGATTACGCAAGAAATTACGGAAATCGTTGGTGGAGCAGCAGCGTTAGAATAGTATTAAAAAGCGGAAGCGGCTCTGTCAAAAGAGTCGCGTAAGCTATAAACCAATAAAAAATTAAAAGCTAGCTGCTCGTAGAAAGTTGGCTAATTAAAAGAAAGCTAGGAGGGAACCCGATGAATAAAGGGCGCGTTACGCAAATCATGGGTCCGGTTGTAGACGTTAAGTTTGATGGCGGAAAGCTACCAGAAATCTACAACGCCCTTACGGTAAAACAAAGCAACGAAAACGGAAGTATTAACTTAACATTTGAAGTTGCACTTCATTTAGGTGATGATACAGTTCGTACAGTTGCAATGTCTTCCACAGATGGACTTGTTCGTGGCACAGAAGTAGAAGATACTGGTAAACCAATCTCTGTACCAGTTGGTGATGTAACACTTGGTCGCGTATTTAACGTATTAGGTGATGCAATTGACTTAGATGGTGAGGTTCCTGCAGATGTACATCGTGATCCAATTCACCGTCAAGCACCTGCATTCGAAGAATTATCTACTAAAGTAGAAATTCTTGAAACTGGTATTAAAGTAGTAGACTTACTTGCTCCTTACATTAAGGGTGGTAAGATCGGCCTATTCGGTGGTGCCGGCGTAGGTAAAACAGTATTAATTCAGGAATTAATTAACAACATCGCACAAGAGCACGGTGGTATCTCTGTATTCGCTGGTGTAGGTGAGCGTACTCGTGAGGGTAATGACTTATACCACGAAATGAGCGATTCTGGCGTAATCAAGAAAACTGCGATGGTATTCGGACAAATGAACGAGCCACCTGGAGCACGTCAACGTGTTGCATTAACAGGTTTAACAATGGCTGAGCATTTCCGTGATGAGCAAGGACAAGACGTACTTCTGTTCATCGATAACATCTTCCGTTTCACGCAAGCGGGTTCTGAAGTATCTGCCCTTCTTGGTCGTATGCCATCTGCGGTAGGTTACCAACCAACACTTGCAACAGAAATGGGTCAATTACAAGAGCGTATTACATCTACAAATAAAGGGTCTATCACGTCTATCCAAGCGGTATATGTACCAGCCGATGACTATACTGACCCAGCACCAGCTACAACGTTCGCTCACTTAGATGCAACAACAAACTTAGAGCGTCGTTTAACGCAAATGGGTATTTACCCAGCCGTAGATCCATTAGCATCTACATCTCGTGCACTTTCTCCAGAAATTGTAGGAGAAGAACATTATGAAGTAGCTCGTCAAGTACAGCAAACTTTACAACGTTATAAAGAGCTTCAAGATATCATCGCTATCTTAGGTATGGATGAGTTATCTGAAGAAGATAAGTTAGTTGTACATCGTGCTCGTCGTATTCAATTCTTCTTATCTCAAAACTTCCACGTAGCTGAGCAGTTTACAGGTCAAAAAGGTTCTTACGTACCTGTAAAGAATACAGTTAGTGGTTTCAAAGAAATTCTAGAAGGAAAATATGATGACCTTCCAGAAGATGCATTCCGCTTAGTAGGTGGCATTGAAGAAGTTATTGAAAACGCGAAGAAAATGATGGCGTAAGGCCTTAGGAGGGACGAAGTATGAAGACATTTCCAGTCAGTATTGTAACTCCTGATGGACCGGTTTACGAAAAAGAAGTAGAAATGGTAAGTGTAAAAGCAGAGAGTGGGGAAATGGGGATCTTACCAGGTCACATTCCAACTGTTGCACCATTAAAAATTAGTGCAGTTCGTCTGAAAAATGGTGGACACACTGATTATGTAGCAGTAAGCGGTGGCTTTATCGAAGTTCGTCCAGATAAAGTAACTGTATTATCATCATCTGCTGAAGAAGCAAACCATATCGATATCCATCGCGCAAATGAAGCGAAGCGTCGTGCTGAGCAACGTCTGCAAGATAAACAAGCACATGTTGACTTTAAACGTGCAGAAATGGCATTACAACGTGCCGTGAACCGTTTAAACGTTTCCGATATGAAGTAAAAAAATCCGTAAGGGCTTTGCCTTTACGGATTTTTTTTGTGTATTTTATGGATAATTTTACAAAACTGGTATAATTATATTGATGCTTGTATAAGTAGAAGTGTACAACAATTTATATTTCATAAAGGGGATGAATCAATGATTGGTGAAATGAAGCGAGAAGCATTGTACTCTTTAAAGGGAAAATGGGGACTAGGTGTTGGATCAACAATTTTATATTTTATTTTAAGTTATGTCGTTTCGATGGCTGCAATGCTTATACTATTAATTCCAGGAATTATTATATTTCTCTCAGTTGCAAGCTTAACTGGATCATTTGAAGAGGAAACGATGTCAATTGGAGCAGGTATTACCTTTGGAATTTTTTATTGCATTATAATAATTTTGAGTAACGCATCGTATGGGATCACGTCATATGGTTATACAAATGTATTTTTACAGATTAGTAAACGAGAAGATGCTAAAGTAGATTACTTATTTGAAGGATTTCGTGGCTTTAAAAGAATGATGAAAACAATGTGGGCAATGCTTGCGATTTTGTTATATACAGGTACATGGATTCCGATGCTGTTAATAGGCTTATTTGCATTGTTAGGTGAAGAAGGGAATACGTCATTTGCAATAGCTTTCTTCGTACTATTAGCAATTTCAATTGTTGGTATGATTGTGATGTATTTTTCTTATGCACTGACGTACTATGTGATGATTGAAAATCCAGAATATAGTGTTTCGCAGGCGATGAAGGAAAGTAAGAATCTTATGAAGGGTCATAAGTTAGATTTGTTTCTTTTATGGCTGAGCTTCATAGGATGGGCTATTTTAGCGCTTCTTACTTTTGGAATAGGATTTCTTTGGTTTAGTCCGTATATGAGTACGACGACAGCACACTTTTATCGCTATATTTCAAAAGGTGAATTTCAATAGGAACATGCTATACTAATAGAATTATTGTGTATAGGAGGCGAGGCTACGCATGATTAGTGATTTAAAAGGAGAAGCACTAGATTCATTAGAAGGGAAATGGGGATTAGCTGTTGGGGCTACACTACTCATTTCAATTCTTATCACAGCTTTTGATTTTAGTGTTGATTGGGGATTTTCTTTAATTTTCGGTTGGCAAAAAACAAACGGTTCAATTTCAATGAATATTCTTACATTTTTCGTTACTGGACCGTTAACTTTAGGTGGATATTACCTTGGTTTAAATATCCTTCGTGAAAAGCAAGCTAGTATCGGTAATATATTCATTTGGTTTTCAGAGGGAAAGAGATTTCTAAAATCATTTTTATTATATTTATTAGTAAATCTTTATCTTTTCTTATGGACGTTATTGTTCATTATTCCAGGTATTATTAAATCATTTTCTTATGCGATGACATACTTTATTATAAACGATCATCCTGAGTATTCACTGAACCAAGCTATTACAGAAAGTCGTCGTATGATGGATGGACATAAGATGGAGTATTTCATTTTATGTTTAAGTTTTATTGGCTGGTTTATATTAAGTTGTATTACGTTAGGGATTGGATTCTTATGGTTAATTCCATATTTCTATACGACATCTGCAGCTTTTTACGAAGAGATTGCAGAAGAATATTATGAGAAAAATATTTAGCACTAAAAAACCCCCGGTATGAATTATTTGTTCATACTGGGGGTTTTTTGTAGAAACTTTATAAACTGATTACTAGTAAGTGGTTTACTGAAATAGTAACCTTGCATATATTTACAGTTATGTTTTTGCAGAAACTTAAGTTGTTTTTCGGTTTCAATTCCTTCGGCGACGACTGAAAGATTTAAAGTATTCGCGAGGGAAAGAATTGTAGAAACGATGGCTCGTTCTTCAGGACGATGATCAGCTAATTGTGTAAATTCTCTCGGTACTTTTAATGTGTCGATTGGAAAAATTGATAAATAAGCAAGAGAAGAGTACCCAGTACCGAAGTCATCAATGGAAGTTTGGATACCGTATTCTTTTAATTGCTTCAGTCTCAATAACGTTTCTTTCTCGTCAATCATTGCAATTCTTTCTGTTAACTCAAGTGTTACATATTTTGGATCGACTTGCACGTCGTTTAATATTTGTGAAATGTTTTCGATTAATTGATCTTGCCGGAATTCTTTTGCGGATAAATTAACACTTATTTTTAAATTTTGGTAGCCAAAGGTATGCCATATTTTTAATTGGAGACAAGCTTCTTGTAATACCCAATGTCCAAGTGGGACTACTTGTGGCGTCTCTTCTACAATTGGAATAAACTCACATGGTGAAATGTCACCTAATAGTGGGTGTTTCCAACGTATTAAAGCTTCAGCACCGATAATTTTATTTGTTGTCGTATCAATTTGTGGTTGATAAACGAGATAAAATTCTTTGTTTACTAAAGCGATTGGCAAATCTTTTTCAATTCGAGCTTTTCGTTCCATTTTTTTATATAGTTCTTTCGTGTAAAGAGAGCTACCGTTTTTTCCTTTATTCTTTGCTTCGTACATGGCCATATCAGCATGCTGCAAAATGGATAGCGCATCTTCACCTGCTTCAGGATATATTGCAATTCCGATGCTCGGTGAGATTTGTAAATGTTGATTTTCGATTTCAAATGGCTCATTCATGGCCGCTACAATCCTATCAGCTATTTTTTGGACATCTGGCTTTTTTTTGTAATTCTCGATAAGGATTGTGAACTCATCCCCAGCTAGCCGCGCGAGTTTCATATTTGATGTTGCTATTCTTTCGAGCCTTTTTGCTACTGCGATGAGCAATAGGTCTCCTACTCGATGACCGAGGGTATCATTAATAACTTTAAAACGGTCTAGGTCGAGAAACATAACAGCAAAAGGCTTTTTCGATATTTTTGCTCGTGCAATTGCCTGTTCTAAATGTTGATGAAATGCACGTCGATTTGCAAGCTCTGTTAAAGTATCATGGTATGCTAGGAAATTAATTTGTTCTTGTTGTTGTTTGCTTTCCGTAATATCTTTAATCATTAAATAAACCCCAGAAATTTTCTCCTTTAAAAAGATCGGTACGGCGGTAACGTGCAAGTAGTAAGTATCTCTGTTTTTATGGTACGCCCGTATTTCTAAAGAGATAGAATACCCCTTTTTCACGCGATGAAAGGCGTTAATCATTTCTTCTAAATCTTCTTCGTATATGAGTGAATAGTAAGGCTGGTTTAATAATTCATTCGTTTGATAACCGAGTAAAGTAGTACCAGCGTTATTTACTTTGAGAAAATTACCGTACAAATCTAATGTGAAGATTGGATCTGGATGATGCTCGTATAAAGATTTAAACATTTGTTGATTATGATAGAGTTCATTTTTCTGTTCTACTAAATCTTCTGTACGTAGTTTAATTTGTTTCTCGAGTTCTGAGTTGAATTGCATTTGAGCTAGCAATAAGATTTTATTTTGTTTTCGAACTAAACTATGACGTATGAGAACGAAAGAGAAAGTTATTATAAGTCCGATTACTATAATAGGCGCAAAAACGTATTCAACTAATATGAAAACAATAAGCATTACTACCGAAATATACGGTAATGATAATCGGATTGATTCACCAATTTTAGGTGTTAGTAGTACTTGTTCTTGTTTTTCAGGCTTTTTTGTATGGAGAATACAGGCGATTGCTACTAGTACTAAGGTTACTTGATAGAAAGGAGTAACTGTAAACATAGAATACTCTGGTATGAAGTATTTTATATACGCATAAATCGCATCTGTAGTAGCATATAAAATTAAAGCACTGCCAAGAAGTGCACCGACCTTTTTAGGTAATAAGGATAGTGGTTTGAATAAAAGGTTGATTCCTATTAAGAGAAAGAGTAAATCAGCCATTGGATAGGTAAGTTGAACAAATATGTCGATATAGGATGTTGTAAAGATGTGAATAGTTCGTTCAATAAGTAAGTAGTAACTTAAAGTAAATTGGGCTGTAACGATAATACAAATATCACATAGCATAAAAAGTTTTTCTAATAAATCTCGGTTGTAAATGATTTCGTATAGAAAGGCAAACGTAATGCTAAATAAAAAAAGTAAGTAAAAAAAGTCAGATGGATCAACGAACGTATAGAAGTCTTTTACAATTAAACGCTGATAGGCAACGACTATATCACCGATAAAATAAGAGAGAGCTCCAACAGATAATATGATCCAAAATAAACGAGATAGCCCTTCTTTCATGTTTGAAAAGTAAATTATATAACTACAAGCGATAATATCAATTAATAGGGTACTCGTTCCGATTAATAGCTGAAAAGGAAATGAGTATTCATATAGAAAAGGCATCGCTACATAGTGAAGCGTTATAGACAGCAATACAATGCTTATAAGAATACTTACATGTGTTTGTTTTTTCATTTATATCACCTACGGTTTCTTGAAAAGCATATATAAGTTTATATTTATTTTGCACAATTATAGCAAGTTGTAAAGATAGATTTTAATAATTCTTGTTTCTGTCTCCCAACATATCGACATAGGAATTTGAAGTTTGCTATAATGATTAGAATAGTTGCATTATTTAGAAAAATTTAAAAATAATAATTACTGCAACTAGGACATATTGTTTACTATGTGAACTTGTTCTTAATTTAGGGGGGAGGGTTTCACAATGGCAAGTGTATATGAAAATAGTTATATGATCGTTTTGATTTTCTTGCTATTAGGTATATTGCTGCCGGTAGTGGCTCTTACATTAGGAAGGATGCTGCGCCCAAATAAACAAAGTGCAGCAAAGGCGACGACGTATGAGAGTGGAATTGAGCCTTTTCATGATGCAAATATTCGGTTTCATGCTCGTTATTATATTTTCGCTTTATTGTTTGTGATCTTTGATGTAGAAACTTTATTTTTATATCCTTGGGCTGTTGCGTATGACAAGCTAGGTTTATTTGCATTAATTGAAATGCTCATCTTTGTTGTAATGTTGCTAGTTGGATTAGCGTATGCTTGGAAAAAGAAGGTGTTACAATGGTTATAAATTTTGAGGAATTACATCCAAATGAGCGAGCAGAATTAGAACGAAATATCTTTTTTTCTACATTGGAACAGTTGAAAGGATGGGCGAGGAGCAATTCTTTATGGCCGATGACATTCGGACTGGCGTGCTGTGCAATTGAAATGATGGGAGTAGGCTCATCACATTATGATTTAGATCGATTTGGGTCATTTTTTCGGACTTCACCAAGGCAATCGGACGTCATGATTGTATCGGGAACGGTAACGAAGAAGATGGCTCCTATTGTTCGGCGCTTATATGATCAAATGCCCGAACCGAAATGGGTTATTGCGATGGGATCTTGTGCAACAGCAGGTGGTCCGTATGTAAATTCATATGCTGTTGTGAAAGGTGTAGACCAAATTGTACCAGTTGATGTGTATATTCCTGGTTGTCCCCCAAATCCAGCTGCTTTAATTTATGGAATTAATAAATTAAAAGAAAAAATTCGTTACGAAGCAAAGACCGGGAAGCAGGTGACGAATAAATGAGCAATCCAAATAAAGATTTAGAGGAGCTGAAAAAAGAAGCAGCTAGGCGTGCAAAAGAAGAAGCGAGAAAACGCCTTGTAGCGAAACACGAGGCGGAAATAAGTGAGCTTGAGGAAGAAGATCAAGAAAAAGAGAAAGCGCTACCAAAAAAAGATGATATTACTATAGAAGAAGCAAAACGACGTGCAGCAGCAGCTGCAAAAGCAAAAGCAAAAGCAAAAGCGGCGGCGTTAGCGAAGCAGAAAAGAGAAGGAATAGAAGAAGTAACGGAAGAAGAAAAAGCGAAAGCCAAGGCGAAGGCAGCAGCGGCTGCAAAAGCAAAAGTGACGGCGTTAGCGAAGCAGAAAAGAGAAGGAACCGAAGAAGTAACGGAAGAAGAAAAAGCAAAAGCCAAGGCGAAGGCAGCAGCAGCTGCAAAAGCAAAAGCGGCGGCGTTAGCGAAGCAGAAAAGAGAAGGAATAGAAGAAGTAACGGAAGAAGAAAAAGCGAAAGCCAAGGCGAAGGCAGCAGCGGCTGCAAAAGCAAAAGCGGCGGCGTTAGCGAAGCAGAAAAGAGAAGGAACCGAAGAAGTAACGGAAGAAGAAAAAGCGAAAGCCAAGGCAAAAGCGGCGGCGTTAGCGAAGCAGAAAAGAGAAGGGACAGAAGAAGTAACGGAAGAAGAAAAAGCGAAAGCCAAGGCGAAGGCGGTGGCAGCGGCCAAGGCAAAAGCGGCAGCATTGGCGAAGCAGAAAGCCTCGCAAGGTGATGGGGATTCGGGAGATGAAAAGGCAAAGGCAATTGCAGCGGCAAAAGCGAAAGCAGCAGCGGCTGCAAGAGCGAAGACAAAGGGGGCTGAAGGTAAGAAAGAGGATGAGCCGAAGCAGGAAGAACTGTCCGTAAATCAGCCGTATTTAAATCAGTATGTTGAGGCTATTAGGGAGAAGTTAGGAGAGGGTGCATTAGTAGATTCCTACATTAATAAACTGTCAAAGGATGTGCCAACTCTTGTGGTGGATCCCGAAAAATATTATGAAGTGATGGAGTCACTGCGATTCCATGAGGGACTTGCTTTTGATTATATGTCAGAGCTACATGCGACGGATTTTGTGACACATATGGAAGTGTATGTTCATTTGTTTTCATATAGTAAGAAACAAGCGGTAGCGGTGAAGGTAAAGCTAGACCGGGAAACGCCGCAAGTCGAATCTGTGACAGCGCTTTGGAAAGGGGCTGACTGGCCGGAGCGAGAAGCATACGATTTGCTCGGCATTATATTTAAAGGGCATCCGAATTTAACACGTATTTTAATGCCAGAGGATTGGGTAGGATATCCGCTTAGAAAAGACTATGAACCGTATGATGTGGAGGTGTAGCTATGATCCGCACGGAAGAGATGCTTTTGAATGTAGGACCTCAGCATCCGAGTACACATGGTGTGTTCAGGCTCGTAATTAAGATTGACGGGGAAATTATTAAAGAAGCTACACCTGTTATTGGGTATTTACATCGCGGGACGGAAAAGATCGCTGAGAGCTTACAGTATACGCAAATTATCCCTTATACAGATCGAATGGACTATTTATCAGCTATGACGAATAATTACGTCATTTGCCATGCTGTAGAGACGATGATGGGGCTTGAAATTCCAGAGCGTGCCGAATACTTGCGAGTACTTGCGATGGAGCTAGGAAGAATTGCGAGCCATCTCGTTTGGTGGGGGACGAATCTTCTTGATATAGGAGCGGTTAGCCCGTTTTTGTACGCGTTTCGTGAACGAGAGATGATTATAAATTTATTAAATGAATTATGCGGGGCACGGCTTACTTTTAACTATATGAGAGTTGGTGGTGTGAAGTGGGATGCGCCAGATGGTTGGATTGAAAAGGTGGAAGAGTTTGTTCCGTATATGAGGGAGCAACTGGCAGGTTATCATGATCTTGTTAGCGGTAATGAGATTTTCTTAAATCGTGTGAAAGGCGTTGGTATATATAGCGCGGAAGAAGCGATTTCGTATTCTTTAAGCGGAGCAAATTTGCGGTGCACTGGAGTAAACTGGGATCTTCGCAAAGATGAGCCGTATTCGATTTATGATCGTTTTGATTTTGATATTCCTGTTGGAAGCGTGGGAGATGCTTGGGATCGCTACGTTTGCCGAATGCAAGAAATCGAGGAGTCTTTAAAGATTGTTGAGCAAGCGGTTCAGCAGTTCCCGAAAGATGGAGCTGTGCTGGCAAAAGTACCAAAAATTATTAAGGCACCTAAGGGAGAAGCATTTGTACGTATCGAATCGCCGCGCGGAGAGATTGGGTGTTATATCGCTAGTGACGGAAAGAAAGAGCCGTACCGTTTGAAGTTTCGTAGGCCATCTTTTTATAACTTGCAAATTTTACCAAAGTTATTGAAAGGTGAAAACATCGCTAATTTAATTACGATTTTAGGTGGAGTTGATATTGTACTTGGGGAGGTTGATGGCTAATGATTGAGACGCTCTTACAATCACCTTCAAGCTGGACGAATTTCTTCATTTTTTTCGGATTAGCGGTACTTCTACTATTTGCAGTCCTTGGCTTCGTTACATATGGAATCTTGGCAGAACGGAAAGTGATGGGGTTTATGCAAGGGCGGATTGGCCCAAACCAGGTTGGAGGCCGATTTGGTTTACTGCAAACGGTAGCTGATGTTTTAAAACTATTATTGAAAGAAGATAGTATTCCAAAAGCAGCAGATAAACCGCTGTTTATATTAGCGCCTGTCATTGCATTTGCACCAGCATTTATGGTGCTTGCAGTTATCCCGTTCACTGATAAATTTCAATTTGCAGATATTGGAGTCGGGCTACTTTATTATATTGCTGTTTCCGGTATTACGACGATAGGTGTTGTAACTGGAGGATGGGCATCGAATAATAAATATTCCCTTTTAGGAGGGATGCGTGCGGCGGCGCAAATGATTTCTTATGAGATTCCGCTCGTAATGAGTGTAATTGGTATCGTTTTGCTAGCTGGTAGCCTGAATTTAAATGAGATTGTAGCGGCGCAGGAGAAGGTTTGGTACATTTTCGTACAGCCAATTGGCTTCGTCGTTTTCTTAATCGCAGCAGTTGCAGAGTTAAATAGAACGCCATTCGATTTGCCAGAAGCGGAGTCAGAACTTGTTTCTGGATATCATACGGAATACTCAGGGTTTCGCTGGGCGTTTTTCATGCTTTCAGAGTACGTATATTTCTTCGGAATGGCATCGTTAATTACAGTGCTCTTTTTAGGCGGATGGAATCCAGTCATGTTTCTTGGATTTATCCCAGGTGCCGTATGGTTTGCTTTGAAATTTAGCAGTGTAGTCTTTCTATTAATTTGGTTCCGCGTTACGTTCCCGCGTATAAGAGGTGACCAGTTAATGGAGTTTGGTTGGAAAGTATTATTGCCGATTGCACTTGCAAATATTTTCTTAACGGCATTGATTAAGGAGTTATTCTTCTAATCTATGAGGGGGGTGCCAGTAAGAGATGAAAGGACTATTTAAAGGATTAAAATATACATTAAGTAATTTGAGCAAGAAGAAGGTAACGTATGATTATCCAAATCAACCGTTGCCGTTGCCAGACCGTTTTCGTGGAATTCAAAAATTTTATCCGGAGAAATGTATTGTTTGTAATCAGTGCTCTAACATTTGTCCGACAGACTGTATTCAGTTAACAGGAAAGAAACATCCGGATCCTACGAAAAAAGGAAAAATTATCGACACGTATGATATTAATTTTGAAATTTGTATTCTTTGTGATTTATGTACAGAAGTTTGTCCGACAGAGGCAATTGTCATGACAAATAACTTTGAACTCGCGGAATATTCACGTGATGACTTATTTAAAAATTTGCAGTGGCTTGACGAAAACGACGAAAACGTCAGGAAGGAGAACAAGGCATGAATGGCGAGTTTGTAGCATTCTTTATACTATCCTTGTCTGCAATTATCGGCGGTGTTCTTATGTTGAACTTAACGAAAGTTATGCACATGATGCTAGCTCTCGTTCTGACATTTCTCAGCATTGCAGGTTTGTATTTTCTTTTATCAGCCGAATTTATAGGCGTTGCACAAATTTTACTTTACTCTGGTGCAATCACAATTATTATGATTTTCGGCATTATGTTAACGAAACATAACGCGGAAAATGAATCGCGTCTTACTCTTCAAAAATGGATTATCTTCTTTGCAGTTGTAGCATTTGGAGCGGTTATGTATTTCGCTGTTAATAATGTTGATTTTGCAAATGAAAGCACACAAGGAAGTTTACCTCTCCATGAAAACAACACACTTCAAATCGGTACGCTTCTCTATTCAAAATATATTATCCCATTTGAACTAACTTCAGTTATTTTACTTGTAGCACTCGTTGGCGCGATTGTACTTGCGAAAAAGGATGAGAAAGAGGAGGATTCCAATGAGTAGCGTTCCAGCTTCTGCATATTTAACACTTGCGATTATTTTGTTTTGCATCGGTCTATTTGGAGCTTTAACAAAGCGGAATACAGTAATCGTATTAGTTTGTATCGAATTAATGCTGAATGCTGCCAATTTAAACTTAGTAGCGTTTAGTAAATTAGGCTTATTTCCGAATTTAACAGGTCAAATTTTCTCACTGTTTACGATGGCTGTAGCGGCAGCGGAAGCGGCGGTAGGACTCGCTATTTTAATTGCTTTATATCGTAATCGTACAACAGTTCAGGTGGATGAAATGGATACGCTTAAAGGATAGCATTGTGACCGAAAAAGGGGGAAGGAAACAATGATCGATTATGCATGGCTCATACCGCTTTTCCCACTCGTTTCGTTTTTGTTACTTATTATATTCGGGAAGAAAATTAGAGAAGGAAGCGGCGTACTTAGTATTTTTTTCGTCTTTCTCTCCTTTATACTTGCGGTACTTGTGTTAATAGAAAGGTTTTCAGAAGCAAGCGTGAAGCATAAGTGGGTGTGGCTTAGAGCTGGAGATGTGGATATATCATTCGGCTTTGAAGTGACTGCATTAGGAGCTTTAATGTTATTTATCGTGACGCTTGTGAGTCTACTTGTACATGTGTATTCGAAAGGTTATATGAAAGGTGATGAACGATTACCAACCTTTTACGCATATTTAGGACTCTTTACATTTGCGATGTTAGGGCTTGTTATATCAACGAATTTATTACAGCTTTATATATTTTGGGAATTAGTTGGCCTTGGTTCATTTTTACTTATCGGTTTTTATTTCTTTAAAGAAGAAGCGAAGGCTGCTGCAAAAAAGGCTTTTATTATGACCCGTATTGGGGATGTTGGTTTATTTATCGGGATGATTTTAATTTTTTGGTACGCAGGTAGTTTTGAATATGACGCAATATTTAGGGCGATTTATACAGGGGATCTACCTCCTTACATGATTACAATAACAGCGATATTAATTTTTATCGGGGCGATGGGAAAATCAGGTCAGTTCCCGCTTCATACGTGGTTGCCAGATGCAATGGAAGGGCCAACGCCCGTTTCGGCACTTATTCACGCGGCGACGATGGTCGCAGCTGGCGTATATTTAGTAGCGACGATGTTTCCTCTATTTTCAGCAAGTACAGTGGCGATGCAGACAGTGGCAATCGTTGGAGCTTTCACTGCAATCTTTGCGGCCTCTATCGGTCTTGTGCAAACAGATATAAAGAGGGTGCTTGCTTATTCTACAGTTAGCCAGCTCGGGTATATGATGCTCGCGTTAGGTTCTGCCGGTTATGTAGCTGGTATATTCCATTTAACGACACACGCTTTTTTTAAAGCACTATTATTTTTGGCGGCAGGAAGTGTAATTCATGCTGTGCATACGCAAAACATTAATAAAATGGGCGGTTTACAGAAGAAGATGAAAGTAACTGGTACGCTATTTTTAATAGGTACCCTTGCCATTAGCGGTGTTCCGCTGCTTTCTGGTTTTTTCAGCAAAGATGAAATTTTAGCGGCGACGTGGATGAATGGCAATTACGTTTTATTTACTTTAGCGGTAATTGCGGCGTTTTTAACAGCATTTTATATGTTCCGCCTATACTTTCTTGTCTTTACTGGAGAAACGAAGACGAAGGAAGAAGTGCATGAATCGCCTCGCGTTATGACGTATCCAATGATTGTTCTCGGCGTTCTTGCGGTAGTGGCAGGATATATAAATACACCATGGTTTGGGACATTTCTCGGAGATTGGTTGACGAAAGATGTAGGGTTTAAGGTTGAAGAAGCGCATGGACCAGTTTGGATTATGATTGTTGCGACACTCGTTTCATTTGCGGGAATCGCTCTTGCATATTTCATATATGGCAAGAAATCAATTTCTAGAGATTGGGCTGGGGGTACGGAAACATCTCTTTATAATCTTTTGAAAGAAAAATATTATGTGGATGAACTATACAACATGACGGTGATCCCTATTACGAAAGGAATCGCTCATGTGCTTCGCTTATTTGAAGTGTATGTAGTCGAAGGAATTGCAGTTTTAATTGGAAGTGTAGTTAAAGGCACAAGTAATCTTGGATCGAAACTTCAAAACGGGAATGTACAAGTGTACGGTACTGTAACGGCGGTTTCGCTCGCTGTACTCGTCATTATTTTGCTCTATACGGGAGGGGATTTACGATGAATGATTTGTTGTTAACGTTCTTCATTTTTTCCCCGCTTTTAGGAATTTTATTGCTTGTATTAACACCGAAAAAGGAATTGCGTACAGTGCGGGCGCTTGGCTTATTTGGGACGGCACTTCCATTTGGAATTGCTATCGTCCTCGCTTGTACATATGCTTCTGGAAAGAATTTGTCACTATTTGATGAAAAGGTGAAATGGATTAAGTTCGGCGATTTTACAGCGGTGGATAAAAGGTGGTTTTCTATTTATTACGAGCTTGGTATTGATGGTTTGTCGCTTGTCATGATGGTACTGACGGCTCTTCTAGCAACGCTTGCAGCAATTGCAGCCTTTTCTATTAAAAGAAATTTAAAAGCATTTTATATGCTGTTACTCATGCTAGAAATAGGAATGCTCGGCGTCTTTGCTGCTCAAAACTTAATGTTGTTTTTTATCTTCTTTGAAATTACGTTGCCACCAATGTTCTTATTAATTGGAAAGTGGGGGAAATTGTCGAGTGAAAAGGCTGCGTATAGTTATTTAATATATAACGGTATTGGCTCAGCTATTTTGCTCATTGTTTTCTCAATTTTGTTCGCGAAAACAGGTACAACAAATATTGTGGAGCTGAAAGAGATATTAAGAAGCGTAAGTGCAGAGGGAGCACTCGTCATCCCAAGTAGTTTGCAGCTTAGTGTATTTATTGCCATAATGATTGCCTTTGCAATTAAACTACCTGTTTTTCCGTTGCACCGCTGGATGGTCAATGTACACATAGAAGCGCATCCAGCTGTAGTTATGCTTCATGCGGGTGTTTTGCTAAAGATTGGAGCGTACGGTATTATTCGCTTCGGGAAAGGGCTATTCCCGGAATATTTTCACGATGTTGCAACACTAATTGCGATATTAGGCGTAATTAATTTATTATACGGTGCCTTTTTAGCGCTCATCCAAACGGACTTTAGGAAAGTACTGGCTTACTCTAGTATTTCGCATATGGGAATTGTGTTAATGGGACTTGCGTCACTTAATGCACCTGGTACACAAGGAGCGTTATTCCAAGTTGTATCACATGGTTTAATTGCAGCCTTGCTCTTCTTCCTACTGGTTGTTATAGAACAACGATTTGGAACTTCGGATATTACGGTGCTAGGCGGACTTGCGAAAAGTGTACCGATACTTAGCGGATTCTTTTTAGCAGGAGGAATGGCCTCGCTTGGATTACCAGGGATGTCTGGGTTTGTTAGTGAATTTCTTGCCTTTCTCGGTTTATTTCAAGGAGAGCCCGTCATTGCTGCAGTCGGTGTGATTGGCATCATTTTAACCGCTGTATACGTATTAAGGGCGACACTTCAAGTGACATTTGGAAAGAAAGAGTGGGAAGCAAAATCTGATATACACGGATGGGAGTATGTCCCTGTTTTACTACTTATCTTTTGTATTATTGCAATTGGAGTTATGCCAGAGTTACTAGGGGATCCGCTTCAAAATACATTGAAAACATTGGGGGTGAAGTAGGATGGATATGAATACGTTACTTAGCTTATCGTGGCATCTAATGGTGCCAGAATTTATTATTCTCGGCGCCGCCATCCTTCTTTCCATATGTGATTTGTTTTTTAAGCTGAACCATAGATATGTAGCTCTTGGTGCGATTGCTGCTATCGTATTAGCAATCGTGTCATTAATTACGCTATATAGCGAACCAGCTGGAGATATTTTAAACGGATCGTTTGTGTTAGATGGATTTTCAAAAGGGTTTAAAACATTGCTATTAGGTGCCTCAGCTCTTATTTTATGCACCGCAATGAGCGATGATAAGAAGAATCCAATTGAAGATAAGGGTGAATATTATTACTTATTTTTAATGGCACTTCTTGGTGCGATGTTCATGGCTTCTAGTGTTGATTTCATTACCCTTTTCGTTGGTTTGGAGTTACTTTCACTTTCTTCTTATATTTTAGTAGGAATACGAAAAAAGAGCCGTGCATCAAATGAAGCGGCAATGAAATACGTCATTAGCGGAGGAATTGGAACGGCGATTACGCTCTTCGGAATGAGTTATTTATACGGTATTACAGGTTCAACTAACATTGTAGATATGCAAAAGGTACTCACTGGGGAACTCGCTAGTGGTATTCAGTTATTGTTAGCTCTCGCATTTCTTTTATTGCTAGTTGGTCTCTCATTTAAAATTGCCACAGTGCCGTTTCATATGTGGGCACCTGATGTATATGAAGGAGCGGCTACACCAGTTACTGCTTTTCTTGGAACGATTTCTAAAATTGCTGGTTTCCTACTCATTATTCGTTTGTTCCTTATGGTTTTTGCAAGTGTATTAATACAAGGAGATATGCAATCTTTATATGGGCATATGAGTATATATATTGCGGTGCTAGCAAGTATTACGATGATTGTTGGGAATGTAGTCGCGTTAAAACAATACAATATAAAGCGTTTATTTGCTTATTCGGGCATTGCTCATGCAGGGTATTTACTCGTTCCACTTGTGGCATTATCACCATTTACGATGGATAGCATGTGGTTTTATATGCTGGCATACATGCTTATGAATATAGGTGCATTTGCTATCATCCACGGCTTAATCTTACAAAATGATGAGGAAAATATAACGATTTTCACAGGTTTATATAAAAGGTCACCATTTGCAGCGATTATGATGACAATCTTTATTTTATCGCTGGCTGGGATACCAGGAACGGCTGGCTTCATTGGAAAGGTTAATATCTTTTTAGGCGCGCTTCATGTAGAGCCAGCACATTACGTACTAGCTTCGATTATGATGGGTACGACAGTTGTTTCATTCGTATATTATTTCCGTATTTTACAACAAATGTTTTTCCGCACAGGAGAGACAGAAGAGAGGATACGGTTACCGTTAAATATAAAGGTTGTTATGAGTCTTTGTGCAATTTCGATTGTAATACTAGGGATTATGCCGATGATTGGGTACAATTTCTTTTATGAATATTTTCCATTAATGAAAGATTTCTTCTTCTTAGGGAACGTGGTACAATAGTGAAAATAAAAGGTGTGGAGTCAGTACTCTGCGCTTTTTATTTTGTGTTAACTTGTAATGTAGATATACGTTTTTGGAAAGAAAATCACGATGTAAAATGTAAGATGTCTATGTGCATTTGAAAAAGTGTAGCTCCTACTTATTATGGTATCGTTTTTATATTCTTTCATAAGTAGTAGCTGAGTAAAAAGGGGTCGATTTTTTGGCACAACTTTTAGGGCAACAAGCACTGATTGCCATTGTTTCGCATTTATTGTTTATTACCATTACGTGGTGGGCCTTACAAGGCATTCACATTGAGCGTTTAATGAAGTCCGGAAAAGTGCTGCAGACGCGAGTATTACTCATCTTAATTACAATTGCAATTGGGACATCTGTAAGTAACTTTTTCCTTGATTATTTAGGCTATTCGAAGAGTTTAACGTATTTAGTAAAGTAAGTGTATAGAACCTCAAATCTCCGTTAACAATGGGGATAGGAGGGGATGAAATTGAAGCTTAAAGCCATTCTTATTGTTGCACTTAGTGTTGTTTTATTTTTGGTTGGATATAGAGAGATGAAACCGATAAGCGATGAACAGAAAATGGAGAGCATGATCAAGGCTTTAGAGAAAAATGATGCTAAAGTAGAAAAATGGTCATGGTTAGCGAGAGAAACAAAAACAATTTCTAACATACATACGTTTCAAAAGTTGTTAAACGATGTGAAGGAAAAGGCAAATATTCAAAAGTGGGAAGTAGAGCAATCTCCAGATGGATATAAAGCTACATCCTATAAAAAGCTTTCTTCTTATGAAGAACGAGTAGTAGTAACTTGGAGTAAAGAAAATACTAAAGAAAACACTTTCATTATCTTTGAAGTAAGTGGGGCGAAATGGGACCCGAAGTATGTTCAAAACATGAATAAAATTTTTAGTGAAAAACCTATAATTTACACTTGTGTTCAAGGTGTACTGAATGATAAGATTGAAGGTGTTTTGCAAAATAAAACCAATCAGGTTTTGAAAGATCTTTCAGCAAGAGCGATCGAACAAGTAGAAGAAAGAGCATTTGTGTCAGTCTCCGCATACAATAAAAAGTGGGATGACGCTCTTTCAACAAATAGAGAGAAAATAAATGTGCAAATAGCAATACGTTCTACAGACAACAAAGATACAATTGTGGTTGGCACACCGATCATAACTTCTGAGTATTGAGTGAATAGATACTGAAAAAAGGACACGGAGGGGAATAATTTGGAAAAGATCATCGTCCGTGGCGGAAAGCGGTTAAACGGCACAGTGCGTGTTGAGGGCGCAAAAAATGCTGTATTACCTATAATCGCTGCAGCCCTATTAGCGAGTGATGGAAAGAATGTACTATCTGAAGTACCAGTTTTGTCTGATGTATACACAATTAATGAGGTATTACGTCATTTAAATGCTGAAGTCGTATTTGAAAATAATCAAGTAACAATCGATTCTTCTAAAGAACTAAACATTGAAGCACCATTTGAATATGTACGTAAAATGCGTGCATCTGTTCAAGTAATGGGACCATTATTAGCACGTAACGGTCGTGCTCGTATTGCACTTCCTGGTGGATGTGCAATTGGTTCACGTCCAATTGACCAACATTTAAAAGGCTTCGAAGCAATGGGAGCGAAAGTACAGGTTGGTAACGGTTTTGTTGAGGCATATGTTGAGGGAGAACTAAAAGGAGCTAAAATCTACTTAGACTTCCCAAGCGTAGGCGCGACAGAAAACATTATGTCTGCAGCTACATTAGCAAAAGGGACAACAATTCTTGAAAACGCAGCGAAAGAACCAGAAATCGTTGACTTAGCTAACTTCTTAAATGCGATGGGAGCAAAAGTACGCGGAGCTGGAACTGGAACGATTCGTATCGAAGGCGTTGATAAATTATATGGTGCAAACCACTCTATTATTCCTGACCGTATTGAAGCGGGAACATTCATGGTTGCAGCAGCAATTACTGGTGGAGACATCTTAATTGAAAATGCTGTACCTGAACATTTACGCTCAATTACAGCGAAAATGGAAGAAATGGGTGTTAAAATTATTGAGGAAAACGAAGGTGTACGTGTTATCGGCCCAGATAAGTTAAAAGCGGTTGATATTAAAACTATGCCTCACCCAGGTTTCCCAACAGACATGCAATCACAAATGATGGCATTATTACTACAAGCTGATGGAACAAGCATGATTACAGAAACGGTATTCGAAAACCGCTTTATGCACGTTGAAGAATTCCGTCGTATGAATGCTGATATTAAAATTGAAGGTCGTTCTGTTATTATGAACGGTCCAAACAGCTTACAAGGTGCTGAAGTAGCAGCAACTGACTTACGTGCTGCAGCTGCATTAATCTTAGCTGGTTTAGTATCAGAAGGTTATACTCGTGTAACTGAGTTAAAACATCTTGACCGTGGCTATGTAAACTTCCATAAGAAATTAGCTGCATTAGGTGCAACTATTGAACGTGTAAACGAAAAAGTAGAAGAAGTGAAAGAACAAGAAGTTTCTGATCTTCACGCTTAATTGAAATAGTCTCTATGTCTTTTGACATAGGGGCTATTTTTTTGGGTTATTACTGTTATAGTCAATAAATTCTGTACTTATGCACGTACCAGTAAAAATATTTAGAAAATTTCTGTTTTATACTCTTCCCCTTAAGTATGTTCTAAAAGAAAGAGTTGTTCCATAAGAATGAATGGAGTAAAGCTTTTATATTGGGGGAAAATAGGATGAAATTTTCAAAGCCACTTTTTATTACAGTAGCGCTCTTAATAGCGCTCGTTATCATTGTACCTGCAGCCCTTGTTATTCCATTTGCGAAAGCAAAAGTAGGGGAAGAAACGGCCTCTAAAACTCCTCCAGCGATAGAAAGTATACCAGCTCCAGGAAAAGTAGATACAGCTGTTCAAGTTGCTGTATATCGCGAAAAACAGAAGAAGGTAGAAACATTACCAGTGGAGGAGTATGTGACAGGTGTAGTAGCTTCTGAGATGAATGCCAGTTTTGAAATAGAGGCACTAAAGGCGCAGGCATTAGCAGCAAGAACATTTGTAGTACAACGTATGCTAAGCGGAGGAAAGAAAAATAATGCGGACGTGACAGATACGGTGAAAGATCAAGTGTACAAAAGCAAAGATGAATTGAAGAAGCAATGGGGCAATAACTACGAAAATAATTTGAAGAAAATCGAAGAAGCCGTTTCGAAAACAGCAGGACAAGTTTTAACGTATGATGGAAAACCAATTTCAGCATCCTTCTTTTCAACGAGTAATGGCCGAACAGAAAATGCAGCTGACTATTGGGGAAATGATTATCCGTACTTGAAAAGTGTAGATAGTCCGTGGGATCAAGCCTCTCCAAAGTTTACGAGCGAGCAAACATTTACAGTAGCTGATTTTCAAAAACGTCTCGGTGTGAAAGTGCTAGCAGACGGGAAGGTTGGAAATATTAAAGACCTTACGGAAGGAAAGCGCGTAAAGGATGTAGCTTTTCAAGGAAAAACATTAACAGGAAAAGAAGTTCGTGAAAAGTTAGATTTACGTTCTTCTGATTTCACGTGGAAACAACAAGGAGATAAAATCATCGTTACAACGAAAGGGTTCGGTCACGGCGTTGGTATGAGTCAATACGGGGCGAACGGCATGGCAGCGGAAGGAAAGAAATATACAGATATCGTCGCTCATTACTATAAAGGCGTTGAAATAAAGACGATGAATGATTATGAAGGAAAACTGATGGTGAAGAAATAGGTGTCAGAACTCTGGCACCTATTTTTTTTCTGTTTAAAATATCATAATTTTCCATTAACTGTTTGATATAATAGGATAAAAAGGCATTTGGGGGAAATGAAATGGCGTTACTAGAGTTGAAACAGTTAGGGAAGGCGAACCAGTTACCGGAAATGGAGCTAAAGGTTGAAAAAGGACAATGTATTGTTTTGCAATGCAATAATCATACAGCTAAAGTGTTACACCGCATTATTATTGGTGAAGAAGAAGCTTCGACTGGCAATGTACTGTTTGAAGGAGAAGTGATTGGAAAGAAAAATTATTCCCGCATCGGTTTTTGTTTTTTGAAAGATGAGGCATATGATCGTTTGAAGGTGAAAGAATACTTTAAGTTTTTAATAGGGCTTTATGAATCAAAGATAAGTATAGAAGAAGTTGTGCAGTCTGTCGGTCTCCTAGATAAGCTAAACGTTAAAATAGAAAAACTATCATTTTCAGAGAAGCGTCGTCTTCATATTGGACGAATGATGATTCATAATCCGGATTTAATCATTTTGGAAGAACCGGAGCAAAATGTAGATATAGAGAGTACGGTTATTATTCGAAAAGCAATTATGAAAATGAAAGAACAAGGAAAGGCAATCTTTATTACGTCATCATTCCTATCGGATGCCCTTTCTTTAACAGAAGATGTATACATATTAAACAATGATGGTGTGAAAAAAGTAGAAATCGAACAAGAAGAAGTGGAAGAGGTGGATGAAGAAAAGGTTGTTCAAATAATTCCGCAAATGAAGTTAGAAAGAATACCTGCGAAAGTGAACGATAAAATCATTTTACTTGATCCGATGGAAATCCATTTCATTGAAACACAAAACGGAGTAACACATATTCACGTTCGTGAAGGAGATTTCGTATGCGCTTTAACATTAGGTGAACTAGAAGCAAGGTTAACAGGTTTTGGTTTCTTTAGATGTCATCGCTCGTACCTTGTAAATTTACAAAGAGTACGAGAAGTGATTACATGGACTCGTAATAGTTTCAGTTTAATATTGGATGACGAAAGAAAAAGTTCAATCCCGCTTTCAAAAGGACGAATGGATGAATTAAAAGGTGTTATTGGACTATAAAAGTGCTCCAATAAGCTCAACATGCGATTCATTCACCGGTAAAAATACTCCTTTTACCGGTATTTTAATGCGCCTATCCTTTGTTTTTCATATGATTGAGTCAAGAAAAGCGAAAGAAACGAACGAAAAGCGCTAAAGCGACTTTCATCTATAAAGAAGAAAAACAAAGGGGATGAAGAAATGACATTGGCAATTGAAATGAAAGATGTAATGAAAAGTTTCAGTGGAAAAACGGCACTTCGAAATGTAAATATTGAGGTGAAGCAAGGAGAGATATTCGGATTCCTTGGACCGAGTGGATCTGGTAAGACGACAACAGTAAAAATTTTAACTTCTCAATTGCTTCATAGTGTTGGAACGGTAAGAGTATTAGGGAAAGATATTACAGGACCAAGTAGCATCGATTACAAACGAATTGGTATTTTAACAGATAACAGCGGCTTATATGAAAGACTTAGCATTTATGATAACTTACTATTATTTTGTGACTTATATGATTGCAAAAAAGAACGAATCGATGAAGTACTAGCACAAGTGAATTTATTAGATGATAAAAAAACACCAGTAAAAAAATTATCAAAGGGAATGAAGCAACGCGTCACACTAGCAAGAGCAATCCTTCATAAACCAGATATCCTCTTCTTAGACGAACCAACATCTGCACTTGATCCAGTAAACGTACAAAACATTCATAAAATCTTAAAAGACTTAAATAAAGAAGGAACGACGATTTTCTTAACGACTCACAACATGGATGAAGCAGAAACGCTTTGTAACCGCATTGCCTTCCTGTGTGGCGGAGAGATTGTAGCACTTGATACACCGGAGAACCTTCGCTTACAATACGCGAAAGATCAAATACAAGTCGTGTTAAAGGATAAGAAGAAAGAAACGGTGCAAAAAGATGAATTAGGTGCAAAACGCATTTCAGAATGGATGAAAAAAGGGGAACTATTATCCATTCATTCTTACGAGCCGACGCTAGGAGATATTTTTATTGAAGTTACTGGGAGGGGATTATAATGACATTTTCAATGAGACGTGTATCAGCTATTTTTAGAAAAGAAGTACAAGATTTTAAAACAAATTCACAAGTGTTGTTAATGGTATTTTTACCAATTATACTTTCATTTTTGTTTAGCAGATTTGGAGTGGGAAAGGAAATGTTAGGCATTACTACTATAACGGCCTTCCTATTTGTCGCAGGCTTTGTTCAATCTATGGTAATTGCAGAAGAAAAAGAAAAACATACATTGCGTGTATTAATGCTATCACCGGCATCTTCGGTTGAAGTTCTACTTGGAAAAAGTATATTAACAGTATGTTTGACATTGGGCATTTGTATTGTGAACTTATTTATTTTGGATCAATTCAGTGGAAATCTATTATTGCTAGGATTTATTTTCTTATGTGGAACAATTTTATTTATTGTGATTGGAACAATGATTGGATTGTTAGCTGCATCTGTACCACAAACATCAATAATTGGAATGCCGATATTAATGACGATGTATTTAGCTGTACAGTTTGAGCCAATGGTTGAAAATAAAGTAATTAAGACGATGATTGGATATCTTCCAACATCTCATATTGTGAAAGCACTTAACAGTTTAGTAGGTGGGGCGGGATTTGGTAGTATTAGTGGGCATGTATTAAATGTTGCAGTTTGGCTTATTATATCGCTCTTTGTATGTTTAATCGTATATAAAAAGAAACAATTAGACTAAAAACTGAGCCAAAAGTGCTCAGTTTTTTCTTTTTTCTATCATTTCCTCGGAAATTTTGCAATTCTCATACATATTTTTACAGATTTTGTCGAAAAGTAATTAGTTATACGTTGTATAGGATACGTGAATATTGTTCAAAATGATTGCTGAGGTGATGATGGAATGCGAGGAAGAAATAATAAAAAGTCGCAAAAGGTAGTACATTTATTTCAAAAAAGATGGGTGTTTCCGGCACTATACATTGCTTGTGCAGCGGTAATCTTAATGGTTGCGCTATGGTTCCAAGGAGCTAATCCGAAGAAGACTCCAAACCACGATCAAGCAACACCGTATACACAATCGGAAGATCCAGCAGTACCAGTAACAAAATCTTCAGAAGTAGTGAAAATGCCAGCTGCCGCGAATGCGGAAGTAGTCGTACAGAAGAAATTCTATGAAGATGCAGCAACTGAGGCGGAACAAGAAAAAGCACTTGTCTTTTATAACAACACATATTCCCCAAACAAAGGAATTGACATTGCTGCGAAGAATGGAAAAGAATTCAATGTTGCTGCTGCTTTAAGTGGTACAGTAACGAAAGCTGAAAAAGATTCACTTCTTGGTTATGTTGTAACAGTTGATAGTGGAAATGGTGTAGCGGTATCTTATCAAAGCTTAGGCAGTGTGAAAGTAGAAAAAGGTGCAAGAGTTGCACAAGGTGAAGTATTAGGAACATCCGGTCTAAGTGCAATGAATAAAGAGGCAGGTTCTCACGTTCACTTTGAAGTACGTAAAGACAATGTGGCTGTGAACCCTGAACGTTACTTAAATAAATCAGTAACAGAAATTAAAGCTGATGCAGGTGCTGCAAAGGCTACGAATGCTTCTGGTAAAAAAGCTGATGACAAATCTCAAAAAGAAGAGAAGTCAACGAGTACGAAACCTGAAAGTAAAACAGAAGACAAGTCTCAAAAAGAAGAGAAATCAACAAGCGGTTCAACTAGTGACAAAAAAGAAGAACTGAAGAAAGAAGAAAAATCAACAAATGGTTCTACAGAATCATCTAACGATTCTTCTTCACAAGAATAATAAAGTGAAAAAATCAGTTCCCACTAGGGGAGCTGATTTTTTTATTTTTATATAAAAATACTCAATTTCGAGAAAAAAGTTGCAATAACAAGGAAAAATGACGAGATTCTCGAATATATATTACAAAAGGGAGGGGATACTGTGTCATTTTTGTTTGTTCTGTCGACTGCTATTATTTTATTGTTTGTTTTATTCACTTTATATTATTACATTGCCGGTAAGAAAGAGGTTCCCCACCATCAATTGTTAGAAGAAGAATTGGAACGAGAAGAATGACACCTTATATATAAGGTGTCATTTTTTTTCGCTATAATAGTCAGTTTTAACGTACTTCTCACAAAAAAACGTAATTTTTCTTAACTTAGTCCGCAAAAATAGTGAACATGTAGCATATATCAGTAGTGCGGGCAATACAATGGTATAAACCAAAGCAAAGAGAGTGTTTGAGGTGAGAAATCGTGAATCATTTCATTATAAATCCAAGAATGTTTAACGCTTACAAACAGCACTCACACTTACTTCTTAGTCGTATGCAGCGAGGCTCATTTCACCCTTCTCACATCCAAATTAGGGAGGCGAGTGGTGTGCACGATTACATCAAAGAGAGAACTATCAAGATTGGTAAGTATATCGTGGAGACAAGAAAGACAGTGCGTGTCATTGCAAAGGAATTTGGGGTATCAAAGAGTACAGTCCATAAAGATTTAACAGAACGTCTACCAGAAATTAATCCAGAGCTCGCAAATGAAGTGAAAGAAATTCTTGATTATCATAAGTCTATTCGTCATTTAAGAGGGGGAGAAGCAACAAAACAAAAGTATAGAAAAGAAGATGTAGAGAAGCCTGTACGTCAATAATGTTACAGTAGCAAACATTCCGTTCACATTCGGTAATATTTTTCAGAAGAATTCTTTTTGCGAATATTACGTTTCTGTTAAATTTATGATAAAATCAGAAATTAGGTGAAAAGAATTCGGGTGTAACCTGATTTTGAATATCGAGGAGGAAAAAACGGGAATGTTTGCGCGAGATATCGGAATTGACCTAGGTACGGCTAACGTATTAATTCATGTTAAAGGTAAGGGTATTGTATTAAATGAGCCATCTGTTGTGGCGATTGATCGTAATAGTGGTAAAGTATTAGCAGTAGGTGAA
This sequence comes from Bacillus sp. ISO11, assembly GCF_003458115.1. Taxonomy (NCBI): domain Bacteria; kingdom Bacillati; phylum Bacillota; class Bacilli; order Caryophanales; family Bacillaceae; genus Bacillus; species Bacillus sp. ISO11. Next base: position 86,605 of record NZ_QXCO01000023.1, read on the forward strand.
GAAGCGAGAAGCATGGTGGGACGTACGCCTGGTAATATTGTAGCAATTCGTCCACTTAAAGATGGTGTAATCGCAGACTTCGAAATTACAGAAGCAATGTTAAAGTATTTCATTAACAAATTGGACGTAAAGAGCTTCTTTTCAAAACCTCGTATTTTAATTTGTTGTCCAACAAATATTACATCAGTAGAACAAAAAGCAATTCGTGAAGCTGCTGAACGTTCAGGTGGTAAAACAGTATTTTTAGAAGAAGAACCAAAAGTAGCCGCAGTTGGTGCTGGTATGGAAATCTTCCAACCAAGCGGTAACATGGTTGTTGATATTGGTGGAGGTACAACAGATATCGCTGTACTATCTATGGGTGATATTGTTACCTCTTCCTCTATCAAAATGGCTGGCGATAAGTTTGATATGGAGATCTTAAACTATATTAAACGTAAGTATAAGCTATTAATTGGAGAACGTACTTCAGAAGATATTAAAATTAAAGTTGGTACAGTATTCCCAGGTGCACGTAGCGAAGAACTTGAAATTCGCGGACGTGACATGGTAACAGGCTTACCACGTACAATTACAGTATGCTCTGAAGAAATTACAGAAGCATTAAAAGAAAATGCAGCTGTTATTGTACAAGCTGCAAAAGGCGTATTAGAGCGCACACCACCAGAACTATCTGCAGATATCATCGACCGCGGTGTTATTCTAACAGGCGGTGGAGCTTTACTACACGGTATCGACATGCTTCTAGCAGAAGAACTAAAAGTACCAGTATTAATTGCTGAAAACCCAATGCACTGCGTTGCGGTTGGTACAGGTATTATGTTAGAGAATATCGACAGATTACCAAAGCGTGCTTTGAGATAATTTGAAAGAACTAAGGCTGACGCCTTAGTTCTTTTTTTGTTTTTATATTTTTTTATTTTGTTTTTTTGCGAAAATGGAAGGAAAATAGAGAAATATGAAGGAAACAGGTAAAATATTCATATATATGGTTAAATTTAATATTTCCTTAATTGAAAACGTTTATAATATAATGAGTCGAATACGACATTAAGGCAAATAATGTTTCAATACATATTGCCTTTCCCTAATTTGGGCATACACTCTTTTCCACCTCCGTGTCAGTTGCAAAAATGTGCAACTATTTTAATGGAATAGAGTGTGTGCATTTTTTTTAGGAAGTTGTGCTAAATATAAAATGTTACTTTGTAATGACAAACAATAAACAAAATGGGATAATAGCAATATGTCCAAGTGGTAAGACCAATATTACAAAAGGGGCGATTGTTACATGCTAAATATAGAACAAATTAAAGAAATCATTCCTCACCGCTATCCATTTTTACTTGTTGATAAAATATTAGAAGTAGATGAAGGAAAAAGAGCGGTTGGGATTAAAAATGTATCCGCAAACGAAGAATTCTTTAACGGACACTTCCCTGACTATGCAGTTATGCCTGGTGTACTTATTGTAGAAGCATTAGCGCAAGTAGGAGCAGTTGCAGTATTAAAGAAAGAAGAAAACCGCGGAAGACTTGCTTTCTTTGCAGGTATCGACAATTGCCGTTTCAAAAAACAAGTACGCCCAGGTGATCAGCTTCGTCTAGAAGTAGAAATGACACGCGTACGCGGCCCAATTGGAAAAGGAAAAGCAATCGCAACAGTAGATGGTGAAGTTGCATGTGAGGCAGAAATTACATTTGCAATTGGTGATAAAAAAGAATAGATAGTACTAAAAAATCTCCTTGTGAAAAGACAAGGGGATTTTTTGATTTCTACTATATAACGATGAAAAGATAATGTACAAACTAATCAGAAAATTACTTGTAAATAGATGGTAATTACCATATACTTACTTTATTATTTATCTAGAAAACAGGATAAGTGATAAAGGTAATAAAGAAATAAAGGCATTGTCATATTGTTAAGGTACTTAAGTAAGACAAAGTAGAATGTTATTGATTATGATGAGATATAGGGAAATCAGCAAAAATATTAATTAGACGTATGAAATCGAGCATAAGAGAGAGAAAAGGGAAATGTCGCATTTCACAAAAGGAGATTATGAATATGTTCGGGAGAAAGAAAAGAAAACCATTACGACAATTAATTACACATAAAGAGCCTAAATCGCGTATTACAGAACAATACCGTAACATTCGTACAAACATTGAGTTTACATCTGTAGATAATCATGTTCGTTCTATTATTGTTACTTCAGCCGATCCAGGTGATGGGAAAACAACGACAATCTCAAACTTAGCGGTTGTTTTCGGACAACAAGGAAAGAAAGTTTTATTAATTGGAGCTGACTTGCGTAAGCCGACGATACAAAACTTATTTGCCATTCATATTTCAAATGGGTTAACGAACTTATTATCAGGACAAGCAAAACTTATGCAATGCATTCAAAAAACAGATATAGAGAACGTATACTTAATGGCAGCAGGTCCAATCCCGCCAAACCCAGCAGAACTATTAGGGAGCCGGGCAATGGACGAGGCGTTGCTAGAAGCATATAACATGTTTGATATTATATTAATCGACACACCACCTGTCCTTGCGGTTACAGATGCACAAATACTTGCGAATAAATGTGATGGAATCGTACTCGTTGTACGAAGTGAAAAGACGGAAAAAGATAAAATCGTAAAAGCGAAACAAATATTAGATAAAGCATCAGGAAAACTACTAGGTGTTGTTTTGAACGATAAAAGAGAAGAAAAAGAGCAGTATGGTTATTACTAAAATAGAAAAAAGCCAATAAGAATTAAAATGTACCCTATAGAATAGACACTTGAAAAAAGTCTATTCTATAGGGTATTTCTTGTATAATAAAAGGAAAATTGGGATCGGAGAATGTTGAAAATGACAAAAAAACTATTTACAGAAAGAGAA
>NZ_QXCO01000101.1:0-456 GCF_003458115.1 Bacillus sp. ISO11
CCTTACAAGCAGGGGGTCGGCGGTTCGATCCCGTCATCCTCCACCATTTAGCCGACTTAGCTCAATTGGTAGAGCAACTGACTTGTAATCAGTAGGTTGGGGGTTCAAGTCCTCTAGTCGGCACCAGTTTTTATTGTAAGAGCCATTAGCTCAGTTGGTAGAGCATCTGACTTTTAATCAGAGGGTCGAAGGTTCGAGTCCTTCATGGCTCACCATTTTAATTAATATGCGGGTGTGGCGGAATTGGCAGACGCACTAGACTTAGGATCTAGCGCCTTTGGCGTGGGGGTTCGACTCCCTTCACCCGCACTTTTAATAAAATATCTCAAACATGTCTTGCGGAAGTAGTTCAGTGGTAGAATACAACCTTGCCAAGGTTGGGGTCGCGGGTTCGAATCCCGTCTTCCGCTCCAATTTTCAATATGACATGCCGGGGTGGCGGAACAGGCAGACGCA
>NZ_QXCO01000024.1:0-89142 GCF_003458115.1 Bacillus sp. ISO11
AGATTTCCCATAGCGTAAGCTAGTAAGATCCCTGAAAGATGATCAGGTTGATAGGTTCGAGGTGGAAGCATGGTGACATGTGGAGCTGACGAATACTAATAGATCGAGGACTTAACCATATAATATGTAGCAATGTTATCTAGTTTTGAAGGAATATGCATTAAAATTTCTTCTTGACATTTCGAAATAAATGTTTATAATGATAAAAGTCTGGTAATGATGGCAGAGAGGTCACACCCGTTCCCATACCGAACACGGAAGTTAAGCTCTCTAGCGCCGATGGTAGTTGGGACCTTGTCCCTGTGAGAGTAGGACGTTGCCAGGCTAATATTATTCCGCAGTAGCTCAGTGGTAGAGCTATCGGCTGTTAACCGATCGGTCGTAGGTTCGAGTCCTACCTGCGGAGCCATTATGCTTCCATAGCTCAGCTGGTAGAGCACTTCCATGGTAAGGAAGAGGTCACCGGTTCAAGCCCGGTTGGAAGCTTGGGAATAGGTTTAAAACTTTTTTGGCCCGTTGGTCAAGTGGTTAAGACACCGCCCTTTCACGGCGGTAACACGGGTTCGAATCCCGTACGGGTCACCACTTTTGGAGGATTAGCTCAGCTGGGAGAGCACCTGCCTTACAAGCAGGGGGTCGGCGGTTCGATCCCGTCATCCTCCACCATATATGTTTAAAATGTCGGAGGGGTAGCGAAGTGGCTAAACGCGGCGGACTGTAAATCCGCTCCTTCGGGTTCGGCAGTTCGAATCTGCCCCCCTCCACCATTTTCTTTAAAATAACCTGAGAGGGTTTATTTTTTTGAAAAGATAACCATACTAGTAAATATTAATGGGCTATAGCCAAGCGGTAAGGCAACGGACTTTGACTCCGTCATGCGCTGGTTCGAATCCAGCTAGCCCAGCCATTTACGAGCCATTAGCTCAGTTGGTAGAGCATCTGACTTTTAATCAGAGGGTCGAAGGTTCGAGTCCTTCATGGCTCATCATTTTTGCGGAAGTAGTTCAGTGGTAGAATACAACCTTGCCAAGGTTGGGGTCGCGGGTTCGAATCCCGTCTTCCGCTTAATTAATAAGGGGCCTTAGCTCAGCTGGGAGAGCGCCTGCCTTGCACGCAGGAGGTCAGCGGTTCGATCCCGCTAGGCTCCATCTAAATAAAAAAGCTTACATCATATGATGTAAGCTTTTTTTGTGTTTAAAAAGACAACTTTTATACTTGTCGTTTAAAATGAAGAAAACGTAAAAATAAGGGATGGGGAGATAATTGTGAAAGTTGTTATTGCATCTGATTCATATAAAGAAAGCCTAAAAGCTATAGAAGTATGTGGAGCTATTGAAAGAGGTTTTAGAGCAATTTTTCCTAATGCAGAGTATGTGAAAATACCAATTGGAGATGGAGGAGAAGGGACGGTTGAATCACTTGTTGATGCTACAGGGGGGAGAATTATATCAATTAGTGTGACAGGACCGCTTAGAGAAGGTATACAAGCTTTTTATGGCATTTCTAAAGATAAAAAGACAGCGTTTATTGAAATGGCAGCAGCATCAGGATTACAGCACGTTCCAGTTGAAAAGCGCAACCCACTTATTACAACGACAAAAGGAACAGGAGAACTTATATTACATGCGCTAGATCAAGGAGTGGAGTACATAATTTTAGGACTTGGAGGAAGTGCTACAAATGATGGTGGGGCAGGTATGTTAGCAGCTTTAGGAGTAAGATTTATAAATGACAAGGGTGAAGTAATAGATCCATCTGGAGGCACATTACATTCGATTGTTGCTATTGATTTTTCACGAATGGACCCCCGCTTAAAGGGGGTAAAGATAGAAGCGGCATGTGATGTGGATAATCCATTAGTCGGAATGCAGGGAGCATCTTTCATATTTGGGAGACAAAAGGGTGCAAATGTAGAGATGATGAAAGAGCTAGATGAGAATTTACAACATTATGCGAATATGCTTAAACGATATGTATCTTTTGATGTATCTGAAATACCTGGTGCAGGGGCAGCGGGAGGAATGGGAGCGGCTGTTATTTCAGTGTTAAAGGGAGACTTGCGGAGGGGCATTGAAATTGTATTAGATTATACAAATTTCGATAAACATATAGAAGATGCAAATCTCATTATAACTGGTGAAGGTAGAATAGATAAACAAACTGCATATGGAAAGGCTCCTGTGGGTGTTGCGGGGCGTGCAAAACGTTTTTCTGTGCCTGTAATTGCTATTGGAGGGTCTGTATCATCTGATTATTCAGCTGTGTACGAGAAAGGAATAGATGCGGTATTTAGTATTACAACGAGACCGATGACACTAGAAGAAGCATATAAAGTAGCAGAAGAAAATATTGAAATGACAACAAAAAATATTGCAATAGTATGGAAAATAGCATCAGAAAAACACTTCTAAATGTAGGAGTGTTTTATTATTATTATTTAATAATAGTGATTGCGATTGTTTCATTAAGTTAACTTTATACATAGAATAGTCTTGAAATTTGGTTTTCAGTATGAATATAAGTGAATAAATTGTATATCCATACAGAAAAATGTCGAGTTGAGTCAGACTATATAAAAGATTTAAAATATTTAGTGAAGGCATAAAAGGGGGATACTATCTATGAAAAAAGAAATCTCAGTTATTGGAGTTCCAATGGATTTAGGACAGATGCGTCGTGGAGTTGATATGGGACCGAGCGCGATCCGTTATGCAGGGGTAATTGAAAGAATTGAAGAAATTGGATATGACGTTAAAGATATGGGAGATATATGTATAGAGAGAGAAAAAGAGATAGATGAAAATACAAAATTAAGAAACCTTACACAAGTTGCAACTGTATGTAATGAATTAGCAAGTAAGGTGGATCATATTATAGAAGAAGGTCGTTTTCCACTTGTATTAGGTGGTGACCATAGTATTGCTATCGGTACATTAGCTGGTGTAGCAAAACATTATAAAAACTTAGGCGTTATTTGGTATGATGCACACGGTGATTTAAATACAGAGGAAACTTCACCATCTGGAAATATTCATGGTATGTCACTTGCAGCAAGTTTAGGTTATGGACATTCTTCACTTGTAGATTTATACGGAGCATATCCAAAGGTGAAAAAAGAGAATGTCGTAATTATCGGTGCGCGTGCATTGGATGAAGGAGAAAAAGATTTCATTCGCAATGAAGGTATTAAAGTGTTCTCAATGCATGAAATTGATCGTATGGGGATGACGGCTGTTATGGAAGAAACAATCGCATATTTATCTCATACTGATGGTGTACACTTATCATTAGATTTAGACGGTCTTGATCCTCATGATGCACCAGGTGTTGGAACGCCTGTAATTGGCGGTCTATCTTATCGTGAAAGTCATTTGGCGATGGAAATGTTAGCAGAAGCTGATATTATCACATCTGCTGAATTTGTTGAGGTAAATACGATTTTAGATGAGAGAAATAGAACGGCAACAACAGCAGTTGCTTTAATGGGTTCTTTATTCGGTGAAAAACTAAAATAAATGTAAGAAAAGCAACTGAGAAGTTGCTTTTTTTATTTGAAAATAGGCGTATAATAATGATTTATATTATACTGTACAATAAAAATGTTTGACATCTTACCAATTTGAGCTAAAGGGGGTTGTTTGTAATTGTCGTTTGTTTCATGTATGGTATAATTAACTAGTTGTTGGAAATACATACAGATAGAGCATAAAACAATATTTCAATATATGGATAGAATTGCTCGTAAGTAGGAGGAAGGGATAGCATGCCTTTTGAAGATACGACCATTTTGAAATATCTTAGTACGGCATTAGATATTGCCATTGTATGGTTTATTATATATAAGCTAATTCTTATAATCCGAGGGACGAAAGCTGTTCAACTTTTAAAAGGGATTACAGTTATTATCGTCGTTAAGATGATCAGTATTTTCCTTGAATTGCGTACGCTATCTTGGCTAACTGAACAAGTATTAACGTGGGGATTTTTAGCCGTTATTATTATCTTTCAGCCAGAATTGCGAAGAGCACTTGAGCAGCTAGGGCGCGGAAGTTTATTTTCGCGTGTTGGAACGCATGAGGATGATGAACCTGAAATGGTTGCAACAGCGATAGCAAAAGCAACCGAATATATGGGGAAACGTAGAATTGGTGCATTAATTACTTTGTCAAAAGAGACCGGTATGGGTGATTATGTGGAAACGGGTATTCCGCTGAATGCAAACGTATCATCGGAATTACTTATTAATATTTTTATTCCAAATACACCTCTTCATGACGGAGCGGTAATTATGCAAGGAAGTACAATTAAAGCAGCAGCATGCTATCTTCCATTATCAGAAAGTCCGTTTATTTCTAAAGAATTAGGAACTAGACATCGTGCTGCAATGGGAGTTAGTGAAGTTACTGATAGTATTACAGTAGTTGTGTCTGAAGAAACTGGTCAAATTTCTTTAACGAAAAATGGTAAGTTGCATCGTGATTTGAAGACAGAACAGCTGAAGGATATGTTATTAGCTGAATTTAGTGGAAACGAAAAAACGACTTCTTCGTCTTTATGGAATTGGAGGAGAAAGCGTCATGGATAAGTTAATGGAGAATCATTGGTTTTTAAAAGGGATCTCATTACTATTGGCGTGTATGCTTTTTATGTCAGCGACGTTAACTGAAAAAAATACGACATCAGGTATATTACCTTTTGCAAATGATACGAAAGAAACATTAACTAATTATGCTATTAATCTTAAGTATGATGAGGAGAAATATATTGTAAGTGGTATTCCGGCAGAGGGCGTTAAAGTAAAATTAGAAGGCCCAAAAGCATCAGTTGCTACAGCAAAAGCAAAAAAACAATTTGACATACCAGTTGATTTGCGAGATAGTCCAAAAGGAACTTATGAGATTTCTTTAAAAACGAACGGGCTTCCAGATGATGTGAAAGGAACAGTTCAGCCATCAACAATTAAAGTTACTCTTCATGAAAAGGCGAGAAAATATGTTCATGTAGATCTGAAATTATCAAATGAGGATCAGATGCCAGCGGGGGCTACTCTAGAAAAATCAAGCCTTAAACCGGATACTGTTGAGGTAGTTGGGACGAAAGAAGAAATTGAAAGCATTTCATCTGCCAAAGCGTATGTTGATTTAAAAGGTGTTAATAAAACTGTTACAAAAACGCCCGAAGTTACATTATACAATAAAGAAGGAAAACGTTTAAATGTAAGAACAAGTCCATCTAAGATTAGTGTAACGTTGAATGTGGCAACGCAAAATACAGCCAATAATACTGAAAAAACTGTTCCTGTAACGTATACGAAGAAGGGGAGTTTAGCAGAAGGATTGGCGGTTACAAATATCAGTGTTGAACCGAGAGAAGTAACGATAGCTGGTCCAAAAGATATTTTGGATAATATACAATCGCTAGAGGGGGTCGAAGTAGATCTTAGTCAATTGACAGAGTCTACAACATTCGATGCCTCTGTTTTATTACCCAAGGGTGTAACAAGTGCCAAACCGAATCAAGTGAAGGTTTCGGTGGGAGTGCAAAAAACAAAACAAACGAAAACAAAAACGATTGATGGTATCCCAATCCAGAAAAATGGACTTTCTAAAGATGTTACTGCTCAGCTACTTTCGCCGCAAGATGGAAAGATAAGTGTTGATATTTCAGGAGAAGCAAGTATAGTAGATAAAATAACAGCTGCTCAAATAACAGCGGTAATTAATCTGCAAAATGTATCTCCAGGAACGAAAGATATTTCAATTCAAGTGAGTGGTCCTGGTAATATTTCAATAGAGCCAAAACAAAAAAGTGCTAAAGTTACTATTGTGAAGAAAGAAAAACCAGATAAAGAAGTACAGGGTAACGGTCAACAACCGGATTCAAACACCGATCAAGAAAATCAAAATGAGAAACCAAAAAATCCTGAACCTGATTCAGAAAAAGAACAGGAAAAGAATCAAAACCAAAATCAAAATCAAAATCAAGATAAAGATAAAGAAACGAGTCAAGAACCAACAGTAGATAATCACAATCAAAAAGAGCAAGAAAAAGGAGCGAATCATAATGGGTAAATATTTTGGTACAGATGGAGTACGCGGAGTTGCAAATAAGGAGTTAACACCTGAATTAGCTTTCAAAATTGGACGTTTTGGTGGTTATGTATTAACAAAAGATACAGATCGTCCAAAAGTAATTATTGGTCGTGATACACGTGTATCTGGCCATATGTTAGAAGGAGCTTTAGTAGCAGGGCTATTATCAACTGGAGCAGAAGTAATGCGCCTTGGCGTTATTTCTACACCGGGCGTTGCTTATTTAACAAAAGCACTAGACGCACAAGCGGGTGTTATGATTTCTGCATCTCATAATCCAGTACAAGATAACGGTATTAAATTCTTTGGTTCAGACGGCTTTAAATTAACAGATGAGCAAGAAGCTGAGATTGAAGCTTTATTAGACAAAGAAGTTGATGAACTACCACGTCCGACAGGTACTAATCTTGGACAAGTGAGTGATTACTTTGAAGGTGGACAAAAATATTTACAGTACATTAAACAAACTGTTGAAGAAGATTTCTCTGGCCTACATATCGCTTTAGATTGTGCACATGGTGCAACTTCTTCTCTTGCTCCATACTTATTTGCAGACCTAGAAGCTGATATTTCAACGATGGGAACTTCTCCAAATGGTATGAATATTAATGAGGGTGTAGGATCTACACATCCAGAAGGCTTAGCTGAATTGGTAAAAGAAAAAGGTGCGGATATCGGACTTGCTTTTGATGGCGATGGCGACCGTTTAATTGCTGTAGACGAAAAAGGAAACATCGTTGACGGTGATCAAATTATGTTCATTTGTGCGAAGTACATGAAAGAAACTGGTCAATTAAAACATAATACAGTTGTTTCAACTGTTATGAGTAACTTAGGTTTCTACAAAGCACTTGAAGCAAATAATATTACAAGTGATAAAACAGCAGTTGGTGACCGCTACGTAATGGAAGAAATGAAGCGCGGAGGTTACAACCTAGGTGGAGAACAATCAGGCCATATTATCTTACTTGATTACATTACAACTGGTGATGGAATGTTAAGTGCACTTCAACTTGTAAACATCATGAAAATGACGAAAAAGCCATTATCTGAGCTTGCAGGGGAAATGACGAAATTCCCACAATTGCTAGTAAACGTTCGTGTAACAGATAAAAAATTAGCATTAGAAAATGAAAAAATTAAAGAAATTATTCGTGTTGTAGAGGAAGAAATGAACGGTGATGGCCGTATTCTTGTTCGCCCATCTGGAACAGAGCCACTTATTCGTGTAATGGCAGAAGCACCAACACAAGAAGTTTGTGATGCATATGTACATCGCATTGTAGAAGTTGTGAAAGCCGAAGTTGGCGCTGAATAATTAGCTGAATTTATATGAAAAAGGAGCACAAAAAGTGCTCCTTTTTCATATGTTTTATAGACGATGAAAAAAATTTCATTGACGGTTTATCCATGTTTGTTATAAGATGGTCTTGTTCTTTTTCTCAAAGGAAATATTGTAAATTATAAAAGCGCCAGAACTACAAATAGTGTAGTTGACGAGGTGGGGTTTATCGAGATTTCGGCGGATGACTCCCGGTTGTTCATCACAACCGCAAGCTTTTACTTAAATCATTAAGGTGACTTAGTGGACAAAGGTGAAAGTGTGATGAGAGAAGAGGAACGGATGAAAACTAGCTGTATAAGTATATACGGACTTAAACCCAATCGAGAGGAAGGTGAAAGCCGTTACAAGCTTACAGGGCTAGCAATATGTAATCCGTTTTTTAGTATAAATAAAAATGGTATCGGACTATGTCGTTACATGTTCGCAGAGCAGTGTAAGCATTTGTAACGGCGACTAAACATGTGTGGAATCGTAGGATTTATTGGAGAGCAAGATGCAAAGGAAATTTTATTAAAAGGTTTAGAAAAGCTAGAATATCGTGGATATGATTCAGCAGGTATTGCAGTACAAGCAGAGAACGGTGTTGTTGTATACAAAGAAAAAGGCCGTATCGCAAAACTTCGTGAAATCGTAGATGAGAACGTAGCAGCAAGCGTAGGTATCGGACACACACGCTGGGCTACACACGGTGTTCCAAGTAAAGTAAACGCGCATCCGCATCAAAGTACATCAAAACGCTTTACATTAGTTCATAACGGTGTAATTGAAAACTATGAATTAGTGAAAAAGGAATATTTACAAGATGTAACGTTCGTAAGTGAAACAGATACAGAGGTTATCGTACAGCTTATGGAACAACAAGTGAGCACAGGATTAAGTGTAGAAGAAGCGTTCCGTAATACGCTATCTCTTTTACATGGCTCTTATGCAATCGGATTACTTGATGCTGAAAATCCAAACATGATTTATGTTGCTAAAAACAAAAGCCCGCTATTAGTAGGTGTTGGTGACAACTTTAATGTTGTGGCAAGCGACGCTATGGCGATGTTACAAGTTACAGATCAATTCATTGAGTTAATGGATAAAGAAATCGTAATCGTAACGAAAGAAAGTATTACAATTAAAAACTTACAAGGTGAAACGATTGAACGTGCACCGTTTACAGCGGAATTAGACGCAAGTGATATTGAAAAGGGAACATATCCTCATTTCATGCTTAAAGAAATCGATGAGCAACCACTTGTAATCCGTAATATAATTCAAAAGTATCAAGATGAAAATGGCGAAATTGAATTAAATCAAGACATCCGCAATGCGATTTTAGATAGCGATCGCATTTACATCATTGCATGTGGAACGAGTTATCATGCAGGTCTTGTTGGAAAACAATTTATCGAGAAGTTTGCAAAAATGCCAGTTGAAGTACACGTGGCAAGTGAATTCTCTTACAACATGCCATTATTAACAGAAAGACCATTCTTCATTTACATTTCACAAAGTGGTGAAACAGCTGATAGCCGTGCAGTACTTGTACAAACAAATGAAATGGGGCATAAAGCATTAACAATTACAAACGTGCCTGGTTCTACGCTTTCTCGTGAAGCTGATTATACACTTCCGTTATACGCTGGACCAGAAATTGCAGTTGCATCAACGAAAGCTTACACAGCACAGCTTGCAGTACTTTCAATTTTAGCGGCTGATATTGCTAAAGCAAAAGGTGAAGTTCTTGATTTCGATTTAACACACGAACTAGGACTTGTAGCAAATGCAATGATAGAACTTTGTGATCAAAAAGAAGAAATGGACGCATTAGCAAAACAATTTTTAGCAACAACGCGTAACTGTTTCTTCATCGGCCGTAGCGTAGACTTCTACGTAGGATTAGAAGGTGCGTTAAAACTAAAAGAAATCTCTTACATCCAAGCAGAAGGATTCGCTGGAGGAGAGTTAAAACACGGTACAATCGCTTTAATTGAAAATGGTACACCAGTTATCGCACTTGCTACACAAGAGCACGTAAACCTTGGAATTCGTGGTAACGTGAAAGAAGTAGTAGCACGCGGGGCTAACCCATGTATCATCTCAATGAAAGGCTTAGAAATGGAAGGTGACAGCTTCGTATTACCAGCTGTACACGAAGCGCTAGCACCGCTAGTAGCAGTTATTCCATTACAACTTATCTCATACTACGCAGCACTTCACCGCGAGTGTGACGTTGATAAGCCACGTAACTTAGCTAAGTCTGTTACTGTTGAGTAGGAGATTGGTAGGTTAATAAATATAGTTATAGCTTTAAAATAAATTTACAAATTTGCACCCCTTTAGATATTTTATCTAAAGGGGTATTTTTGTGTCGAAAAAGAACATCTAAAATTGATAAGCGGAAAGAGCCCTATAGATTAAAGTTTTACTTTATCGGATTCACTTTTATTTATCTGAATTTTCCGTTACTATTTTAAGTATCCGTGAACAATTTCCTTTATTACGACAAGAAGAGACGGTAGATTCATGGACATTACAAGGGGGCTTATTATATGAAAGTGAAAGCAAAAACATATTTAAGTATAGAAGAGATTATTTCATTACCAACCGTATCAAGTACAAACATAAGTGATGATGGTAAAAACGTAGCATTTGTTAAGAAGACGGCTGATTGGAAAGACAATACATATAGGAATCATGTATGGATATATGAAAAAGATAAGAAGCAGAGTTACCCATTATCAAATGGTGATATAGATAGTACACACCCATTATGGTCTCCAGATGCTAGGTGTATCGCATATCTTAGTCCAGTTGGTGACGGGGAAAATCAGATATTTGTTAAGTCACTAGATGATTATAGAGAGGTTCAAATTACTGATGAGAAAGAAGGAGTCAGTACATTCAAATGGGGTCCTACTGGCAAGGGTCTTTATTATGTTACGCAGTCAAAAGAATGTGAAGAGATAAAGAAACGTAAGGACCTATATGGAGATTTTCAACATATAGGTAAGGAACACCAGAATAATTGTTTATATTACATTGAAATAGAAAAGGTGATACAAAGTGATACAGATGAACACGAGAACAGAGTTGTTTATCAATTAACGGATGGTAAGGACTTTCATATCCATGAATTTGATATTTCAAATGATGGTAAAAAGGTTGTATTTATAACGACACCAAGCTCAAATATGGCAGATTATATAAATGGAGATCTATACATACTCCATATTAAAGCTGGAGAGCTACAAAAGCTGAATGTGGATAAGTTGTTGGGAGGGAGTGTTTGCTTTTCTCCTGACGGCAGTAAAATATGTTACACAGCAAGCATAAGAGAGAAGGATTACTATAGAAACCATATACAAGATAGTACGTTAGAGATATATGATATGAATACTGGAGAGGTAATTCAGCCTCTAACAAACTTTGATAGTACAGTTATGCCATTACAGTGGACAGCTAAAGGAATTTTAATTAGATGGCAGGATAAAACGAATTATCGTATTGGATTACTAGCTGAAGATGGCACTGTGGAAGCATTAAGCGACAAGATAGATGGCTTTATAATGGATGCCTCTATAACAAAGGATGGAAATCATATAACCTATAATAAGGCTATAACAAATGAAACCTTTGAAATCTATTTAGACGATAAAAAAATAACGGATGAAAATAGCTTTTTCAAAGGGAAACTTAAAAGTAACAGGGAAATCATCTCATGGAAAAGTAGTGATGGTCTTGAAATAGAAGGTGTTTTATCAACGCCAGTAGAGTTTGACACTAATAAAAAATATCCTTTATTAGTAGTAATTCACGGTGGTCCGGCTTGGGCATCTTTTCCGATATTTTCAGACTGCTTCAATGAGAAATATCCGATTGAACAGTTTGTTGAAAAAGGCTTTATCGTTTTAGAACCAAATTACAGAGGAAGTTCAGGTTATGGTAATGAATTTTTAAAAGCTAACTATAGAAAACAGGGGATTGCTGACTACGACGATGTTATATCAGGAGTTGATAAACTAGTTGATCAAGGGATAGTAGATAAAGATAGAGTAGGAGTTATGGGATGGAGCAATGGTGGATATGTATCAGCTTTTTGTTCTACATTTAGTAGCAGGTTTAAAGCTATTTCAGTTGGCGGTGGAATAACTAACTGGAGTACCCATTATGTAAATACAGATATACCTTACTTTATTAGAATGTATTTAGGAAATACTCCATGGAATGATCCAGATATATATACGAAGACATCACCTATGACGTATATTAAATCAGCTTGTACGCCTACCTTAATTCAACATGGGGAAAAGGATGCAAGAATTCCGATTACAAATGCATATGATCTATATCAAGGATTAATGGATATGGAAGTTGATACAGAATTAATTATATTTAAAGGAATGGCATATAGTTCTGACCAACCAGGAGTTCATGTGGCTATTATGAAGCAGAACTTGATGTGGTTTTCACACTATATGCTTGAAGAGAGTATGGAGGGTTTTAGGACTTTGTAATAGATGTTTGTACAAGACATATGATTGAAACGGTCTTCATATTGAGATGATTTATTATAAAATATATACTTAAACTACTATCAGTACATACATCAGGGAGGACTAATATGACAGGAAATAAAAATGACTTACTAGTAGAAAAACGTGAAGAGTTATTGAAAGTATTGCAAGCTCGTTTTGAGAAAAATATGAACCGCCATGAAGGTCTTGAATGGGCTAAAGTTGAAGCGAAGCTGACTACTAATAATGAAAAATTGTGGTCACTTAACGAAATGGAAGTAACTGGTGGTGAGCCGGATGTTATTGGTTATGATGAAGAAAAGGACGAATATACTTTCTATGATTGTTCAAAGGAGAGTCCTAAAGGCCGCAGAAGTCTTTGTTATGATCTTGAAGCGTTAGAATCAAGAAAAAAGCATAAACCAGAAAATAACGCTATTGATGTGGCGGCCGCTATGGGTATTGAGTTATTAACGGAAGAACAATATCGAGAGTTACAACAACTTGGAGATTTTGATATGAAATCATCGAGTTGGGTACAAACACCTTCAGATATTAGAGAGCTTGGTGGAGCTCTATTTTGCGATTATCGCTTTGGACATGTTTTCGTGTACCACAATGGAGCAGACTCTTACTATGCTGCCAGAGGTTTTCGTGGTTCGTTAAAAGTTTAAATTAGGATAAATAAGAAAAAGAGCCTATATTCAGGCTCTTTTTCTTATTTATATTTTAAAAGTAAATTGTTACTACGCAGTTTTACTTAATTTATATGTTCTGTGGTTGTTTTTACGGAAAAGTTTAGGGAAAACATAGCCATCTAATCCAATACGTCCAGCGTTCTGCCCTGCAACTAAAATGAACATAGTCAAAATAAGCAGGTTTGGGTTTACACTAACAGTTCCGCTTAATAAAAATGAAAGATTCATTATGATTCCGAAAAATGCAGCTGTTTTTGTTAATCCGCCTAAAATCAAACCTAGACCTACTAAAATTTCTCCCCATTGAACTAAAAAGCTAAATAGGTCTGCGTTTGGAAGGACAAAATGTTGAAGAAAATCTGCCCACCAACTTTGTACTGCAGGATGGTCACCTGATGCTTGAGCAATAGCACCCTTTAGAAAACCGCTTGCGTCAAAAGATTGTCCGAAGACTTTGCCTATCCCAGCAGCGAGCCATGTATATCCTATGTAAAGCCGTAAAAGTAATAATATGAAAGTAGCACGTTTATCAGTTCTTAAAAAATTGATAACCATTGAAATCCCTCCAATATTGTATTTACACGTTTATTATATATCCAATGTGAAAAGATTCACAATGGAGAGAATGTGAACAAGGATAGGTTGTGAATAATTGTTTTATTTTTTGTAACATTTTATCTGCTTTGATAAACTAAGAATAGAGATATATGTAAAGGAGACAAAGACTCAATATGTGGATGAACTTGTAATGATTAGAAACTACTAGATAGATAAATTTTTCTCTCATAAGCGAGGGTTTATTTAGTTATCTGTAAATCATTCAAGGAATGCATATTTGGCTTGTACATCCCTTTTATAAGGATAGGTGCCTATTTTATGTATCTGTCTTTTTTGTGGGAAAGTTTATATCTCTTATATAAAATATGCGTCCTTTAAACTTGGAGGAGTATATGATGAACCAATTAAAAAATAAAGTAGCAGTTATTACAGGGGTAAGTCGTCTAGATGGTATAGGGGCAGCGATTTGTAAAGAATTAGCTGAATCAGGATACGATATATTTTTTACGTATTGGACAGCTTACGATAAAGAGATGCCTTGGGGCGTTGATAAAAATGAACAAATACAATTAAAAGAAGAGTTACTAAAAAACGGTGTTAAAGTATCAAGTATGGAGTTAGATTTAACTCAGAATGATGCACCAAAAGAGCTTATAAATAAAGTTACTGAACAATTAGGGTACCCTCATATATTAATTAATAATGCAGCATATTCTACGAATAATGATTTCTCTACGTTGACTGTTGAAGAATTAGATAAGCATTATATGGTAAATGTTCGTGCGACTACGCTGTTAAGTAGTCAATTTTCCCGGGGATTTGATAAGAAATCTGGTGGTAGAATTGTTAATATTACTTCGGGGCAATTTCAAGGTCCTATGGCAGGAGAACTAGCTTATGCGACAACGAAGGGAGCTATTGATGCTCTTACTAGTACGTTGTCAGCAGAGGTAGCTCATTTAGGAATAACAGTGAATGCAATTAATCCAGGACCAACCGATACAGGATGGATGACTGAAGAGATAAAACAAGGGTTAAAGCCGATGTTTCCTTTTGGCAGAATTGGTGAGCCAAGGGATGCAGCTAGACTCATTAAATTTTTAGTAAGTGAAGAGGCCGAGTGGATTACTGGGCAAGTTATTCATTCAGAAGGTGGATTTAAAAGATAAAAAAGAAGGCATCTCACCAGGGTGAGATGCCTTCTTTTTTAATCTTTCTTCAATCTTCGTGCAACACCATTCCCTAAAGACTGTAATCCTTGAACGAGGATAATTAAAATAAAGACGGTTGCATACATTACTTCAGGCTCGTAGCGTAAATGTCCGAAGCGGTATGCTAAATCCCCTAGCCCGCCAGCACCTACAAGGCCAGCCATTGCTGTTGCGCCGATTAAGCCGATCGTTGCGATTGTTAATCCGAGTACAAGGGAGGGACGTGCTTCTTTCACCATAACGTGCCAAATGATTTTTATAGTAGAAACGCCCATCGCTTGGTAGGCTTCAATGACACCGCGATCGACTTCTAGTAAAGCTGTCTCCATTAAACGTGCGATATAAGGGGCTGTGAAGACGACAAGCGGTACGATAACACCTTGCACGCCAATGGACGTTCCCATTAGAAACTTTGTAAAAGGTAAAATAAAGAATAATAGAATGATAAATGGAAGAGAGCGAATGATATTAATAATTGTATTAAGAATAGGATAGATGATTTTATTTTCACGCTGTCCACCAGGTCTCGTTAAAACAAGTGTGACGCCAAGTGGTAATGCAATAAGGATCGAGATGAGTAATGAGATAGATGTCATTTGAAAGGTTTGGATTGTGGCTTCCCATATGACTTTACCCCATTCATCCAAAAAGGACTTGTTTCCCATAATCTGTTCTACCTCCTTCTACGATGATTCCTTGCTCTTGTAAAAATGATAAAGCACGGTGGATTTCATTTTGTTCCCCTTGCATATGAACGACTAGTTTCCCATATGCTTCATGTTTTAACTGCGTAATATTACCGGATAAAATATTCGGATACACTTGGAAACGTTTTGTGGCAACGGCTAAGGCAGGTTCCCCTGAAGTAGTGCCAATAAATGAAAGTGTTACAATTTCTCCAGTACTTTGTAGTTCTTTCTGTACCTCTTTTGGAATTTTCGCTGCAAATGCGCTATTTACAAATTTCTTCGTGGTTACATGTTGTGGGTTTGTGAAAATATCTTTTACAGTCCCACTTTCGACTACAGATCCATGTTCCATAACAGCAACGCGGTCACATATACGCTGGATGACATTCATTTCATGTGTAATGAGTAAAATCGTAATTCCGATTTCTTCGTTAATCTTTAATAACAAATCAAGGATAGAATCGGTTGTTTCGGGATCTAATGCGCTCGTTGCTTCATCACTTAATAACACTTCAGGTTCATGTGATAGCGCACGAGCAATTGCAACACGCTGTTTTTGACCACCAGAAAGTTCGCTTGGATACGCATCTTTTCTATTAAAAAGATCGACAATGCGTAAATACTTTTCTACTCTTTTTTCAATTTCTGCTTTTGGAATGCCAGCAAGCCGTAACGGTAATGCGATATTTTCATAAACGGTAACAGTTTTAAGTAAATTGAATCCTTGGAAGATCATTCCGATTTTTTGTCTCGATTTTGCTAGTTCTTTTGTCGATAACGTTGTTAAGTCTTGTTCGTTTACAATGATATTTCCTGTCGTTGGTTTTTCTAATAAATTTACACATCGAATCAATGTACTTTTACCAGCGCCACTATACCCAATGATTCCAAATACCTCGCCTTTTTCTACTTTAAGGGAAGTAGACTTAAGAGCCTCAACATTCCCTTTTTTTGTTGTAAATACTTTGGATATGTTTTTTAATTCAATCATTATCGTAAGCTCCTACCAAGATGGTAAAACTGAACCATCAAATTTTTTCTCGATAAACTCTTTTACTTCTTTAGATTGATAAGCTTTCTTTAATTTGTTTACAACGGCATCATCTTTATTTTCAGTACGAACAACGACCCAGTTCACATATGGTGAATCTTTTCCTTCGCGGAAGATAGAATCTTTCGCTGGACTTAATTTTGCACCTAATGCAAAGTTTGTGTTAATTGCAGCTGCTTTCACTTCACTTAGTTGTGTTGGTAATTGAGATGCCTCTAATTCGACAATCTTTAATTTTTTTGGATTTTCAATTACATCTTTTGCAGTCGCTTTTTCTGTAGCCTTTGGATCAACTTTTAAAACCCCTGCTTTTTCAAATAATTTTAAAGCTCGAAGTTCATTCGTTGGGTCATTTGGTACAGCAATTGCGTCGCCCTCTTTTAAGTCTTTTACATCTTTTATATCTTTAGAATATACGCCCATAGGGAATGTTACTGTTGAAAATACTTCAG
This sequence comes from Bacillus sp. ISO11, assembly GCF_003458115.1. Lineage (NCBI taxonomy): Bacteria > Bacillati > Bacillota > Bacilli > Caryophanales > Bacillaceae > Bacillus > Bacillus sp. ISO11. The sequence continues at coordinate 16,599 of NZ_QXCO01000024.1, forward strand.
CTAATTTCATATTGCGTTCAGCTTTAAATACATCTAAATACGATTTCGTTTGGTAGCTATTTACATCAAGGCTTTTTTCATCTAAAGATACGTTTGGCGCTACATAATCATTAAATACTTTTATATCAATTTCGAGACCATCTTTTGCTGCAACTTCTTTTACCTTTTCAAAAATTTGTTCATGTGGTCCACCTGTTACACCGACAGTAATCTTTTTCTCGTCTAATGCTTTTACCTCTTTATCTGAACTCACGCTACATGCGCCTAATAATAATACTGCTCCGCTTACAATGCTTAATAATACCTTTTTCATCTATAAATCCCCCCTTCATATACGTTCCAAAATAAAAAGCACCTCCCAAAAATAAGAGAGGTGCCGAATAGACGAAATAGATTCCTCTCTTATCTTCCAAAACGAAAACTCGTTTTGCAGGAATTAGCACCTTAGCTTATACGTCATAAGCTCGGTTGCCGGGCATCATCGGGCCAGTCCCTCCGCCACTCTTGATAAGAGTATGTGTATGTAGTTTTGAATATGGTACTAATAGTAAATCGTACAAAAAGAATTGTCAATGATATTTTCTGAATATATTTTATTTTAAGATAATCGAAACATTCCCCTTTTTATGTCCTTTTTCTACATATATATGAGCTTCAGCAATTTCTTCTAATCGGTAAGTTCTATCAATAACAGGTTTTAGCTTTTCTGTTTCAGCTAGTTGTTTTAGTAGGTTCATATCTTCTTTACTGACCTTTGCCATCATTCCGTTCACAGATACATATTTTCCATTAGGCATTAATGCATCTGTACAAAGAGACTTTTTATATTTTCCAACTGCATCAAATATAATATCGTAGTGCTCGCCCTGCTTAGTAAAATCTTCTTTCATATAATCAATTATGTTGTCTGCCCCTAAAGTTGTTACTAGATCGAAATTCGAACTACTACAAATGGCTGTGACAGTCGCCCCGAAGTATTTAGCAAGTTGTATGGCAGCTGTCCCTACTGACCCAGAGGCGCCGTATATAAGTACTCGTTGCCCTTTTTTTATCTGTCCTTTTCTAAGGAAGTGCAATGCTGAAGTTCCGCCAAAAGGAATAACGGCAGCTTCTTCATATGTCACATTGGTAGGTTTTAATGCTATTAATCCACTTTCATGCACGCATGTGTATTCCGCATAACCACCAAGGTTTAGTTCTGTTAATGCAAAAACTTGATCTCCTTTTTTAAATTGTGTTACATCTGTTCCAATGTCTTCGATTTCACCGGATAACTCTACGCCAAGTATAGGTTTTCTTGGTTTTCTGAAACCTAATATGATCCGCATAGGAATCCAAAATAAGAGGGGGCTATTAAAGCCACGTATTCTACAATCTCCAGTCGATACACTTGTTGCGTGAATTTTAACTAATACTTCATTTTTTTTAGGTTTAGGCTTTTCTACATTTTGAAGCTGGAGAACATTAGGTGGTCCGTACTTTGTACAAATAATCGCTTTCATAATGACCTCCTGAAATGAGTTGTTATTATTTACATCATATTTAAACTTTTTCTCAAACATGTTGTTATATAGGAAATAAATTTAAAGATAAATATTACGAATTATATAGATTTCATAGGAAAAGAGATGATATTATTTTTGGGAAGGAGGGGACGTTATGAAAAAACTTATTTTAATTTCAAGTTTAGTACTTGCAGTCGGTCTAGGAGTAGGGTGTAGTAATGAGAAAACAAAAAAGACTGACGAACCGAAAAAAGAAGCTGTGCAGAAAGAAAAGGAATTAACAGCGAAGGATGTTTTTAATAAAGCGAATGAAGCTTTTAAAAACGAAGAAAATGTAACGATGACATATGATGTGGGAATAAAGGCTGAAGGAACAGAGATGAATGTAATAAAGGCTAAAATGCAACTAGAGCCGAAGAAAAAAAATTCTCGTTCTGAAATGAATGTTTCTGGTACAGAGGTTGTTGTTTATGATGTGGGTGGCAAAATTGCTGGTCAGTTGAAAAATCCTAATACGGGTGAAATTATGTCTGTACCAGAGGAACAATTGAATGCTAACGGAATGAACGCGACTCAAGGAATGGTAGATAATTTAGAGATTCCATCGGAAATTTTAAATAAAGTGAAGATGGAGAAAAGTGGAGATAATTATAAGCTGAAGTTTGCATTAAAGGGGCAAGAGACAGAGAGTATGCTAGCTAGTATGGATGAAAAGCAGAAACAAATGCTACAAGGCCAAAATGCAAAGATAGAAGAAATAGATGGGGAATATATTATTACAAAAGATTTTAAATATGAATCAGCAAAGATAGATATGGTTATGAGTAGCAATGGTGAGGATAAAGCGCACATTATTACGGATGCAAAGTTTACATCGTATGATAAATTTGATCCAATACAATTGCCAGCAGCAAAGTAATCACTGTCAAGAGAGGTACCTGAAAGAAAGGGTATCTCTTTTTGTTGCTAATAAGGAGAGTGTCCTTTGAAAAAAAGAAAGATAGCAGCGGTCATTGTCGCATATACGGTTTTGCTTGCAACGTCTGTACATACGTATAAAAAACAAATTGATCATCCTATTATGAGTGATGTAGGTAAATTGCTTCCGACAAAAATAAAACGTGTTGAAAGTGCTACGGAAGAGCACTCGTTAATAAAATTAGTGCGAGATGCAAAAGTTTCAGGAGAGAAAATTTCCATTGCAGGCATGCAACATAGCCAAGGAGGACAGACATATTATCCGAATGGCACGATGCTCGATATGAAAGGATATAATAAAATATTAGAATTTGATCCAGAGAAGAAGCGGATTACAGTTCAAAGTGGTGTCACCTGGAATGATATTCAGAAGAAAATAAATCCTTATGGCCTTGCGGTACAGGTCATGCAGTCTCAAAATATTTTTACTGTTGGCGGTTCATTAAGTGTAAATGTACACGGGCGTGATATTCGTCATGAGGCACTGATTGATACAGTAGATTCATTTAGATTGTTAATGGCAGATGGCACGGTACGTAATGTAAGTAGAGAAGAAAATGCAGAGTTATTTCCATATGTCATTGGGGGTTACGGTTTATTTGGAGTTATTTTAGATGTGACGCTGAAGTTAACAGATGATGAATTATATGAAATGCACACGAGAATGATAGATTATAAAGAATACGCATCTTATTTCAAAGAGAAAGTGAAAAGAGATGAGAATGTTCGTATGCACTTAGCGCGTATTTCTGTTGCTCCAAATTCATTTTTAAAAGAGATGTATGTGACAGATTATACTTTGGCACAAAATCAAAATATGAGAGAAGAGTACAGTGAATTAAAGGAAGAAAATATTATAGCTGCACCGAAATTTTTACTTGGGTTATCACGTTATAGTGATTGGGGAAAGAATACATTTTGGGATATACAAAGAGGTTATTTTGAACGTACAGATGGAAAGTATGAGACGCGTAATAACGTTATGAGATCAGATAGTGCTTTTATGGAATATGAAAATCCAAATAGGACCGAAGTGTTACAAGAATACTTTGTGCCTATAGATGCTTTCACAGAGTATATAGATGATTTACGTAACGTATTAAATGAAGAAGAGTTTAATTTACTCAACATTACGATTCGTTACGTGGAAAAGAATGAAAATGCAGTTTTGTCCTATGCGAAAGATGATATGTTTGCGCTGGTTCTTTTGATTAACCAGGGACGCTCAGAGAGTGAGATAAAGAAAACAGAGGATGTCATTCGAAAGATGATTGATATTACTTTAAAGCATAATGGTAGTTACTATTTGCCGTATTATTCTTATCCAACGAAAGAGCAGTTAAAGAGGGCATATCCTCGCATTGAAGAATTTCTCAAGAAAAAGAAGGAAGTAGATTCAGAAGAGAGATTTGTGAATTTATTTTATAGGGAGTATACGAAATGACATATAGAAGATTTGTGGCTTCGCAAAGTATCATCATGATGGCAGGAAGTATGGTATTTCCTTTTTATATATTATTGCTTCGAAACGTCGGAAATAGCTTCTCGCAATTTGGCTGGGCGTATGGCTTATTTGCTTTAACATCAGCACTTGTATATCCACTAGTGGGAAAGGTATCTGATCAAGTAGGGGATAAAAAATTATTAATCATATACGCTTGGTCCATGGCAATCTTAATGCTTTGCTTTCCAATTGCCACGGAAGTTTGGCATGTGTATATTCTTCAAATTGTAATGGGCGTTTTAGGTGCTGTGCAGCGTAATACTGAGAAGACTTCGTTAGCACGAAAGGTTGCGCAGGAAAAGGCTGGTTATGAGATTGGAAAATACCATGTGTGGACATCCATTGGCGGAGCAGTAGCGGTTATTGCCACGGGATATTTAGTAGATTTCTTTACGATTGGTACAATTTTTTATATTGCATCTATTCTATATGTAGTGAGCGGGATTGTATTAAGTAGTAAAAAAATATAACTATTCCTATTTTCACCTTAATAACCTTTATTTGTTATACTAAAAGGGAATACAAAAGAAAAGGGGACAGTGCCTTTGATGAAATTTGTAGTTTTAGCTATTCTTACTTTGTTTTTGATTCCATGGACAAGAAGTAGTAGTAAGCTTCGAGCAGTGGATAAGAAGGGAGATAAGAAGGTTGTAAAGGGTAAGAAATCATCTATTTTAGTTATTCCTGTTTTATTTTGGATAGGTATTGCAATCTATGAATACTTTTGGCTAATTGATGATCGAGTAGATTCGATTCTTACTCATTATTCTGTTGCAGTAGCAATTTTAATTGGGCTTGTTTTATTTTCACAAGATCAAATAGGGAAATTAGAAGGTGCATTAAAAGGACTTCTAATGTTTATTTTACTCGCAAGTTACGGCTACTTTGGTTATTTGCACGATATAGTAATCTCGCAAAAGAAATATGATTCTGTTGTTAAGGTAGAGAAAGATATTTCAGAGCCATTTACTGAAAATGACCAGCCGTTTACAGTGCCGCCAAAGACAGCGGAGAATAAGATGAAAAAAGTATTTGGTGATATTCCAAAAGTAGCTTATTTTGAGCTAGGAGAATTAACGCCACAAATGGTAAACGGCGAAGCTTTATATGTAGCGCCGATTGAAGTTTCAGGGTTTTTTAAAGCACGTAAAGCTGAGACAATTCCAGGGTATGTAACGATGTCAGGTACGAATCCTGATGCGGAAGCGAAACTGCACCTCGGTTATAAAATGAAATATGTGCCAAGCATGTTTTTTGGTAATAATTTAGAGCGTGTGGTAAGGCAAGCAGAACCAAATTTAATCTTTAAAGGAAAACCTAAATTTGAGGTTGATGATAAAGGAAAACCATATTATACAATGACGTACGGTGAATTTATTTCAGGAAGATCTGGATTTGAGGTAGAAGGTGTTGTCGTAGTAGATGCACAAACAGGTGAAGTGAAAAGATATGATAAAGGAAAGGCACCTAAATTTGTTGATGGTGTATTAAATCATGAGACTGCATCTACGTTAAATACGTACTTTGGTAAATATATTCACGGATTTTGGAATACGAAATTCTCACAAACAGATATGAAAATTCCGACTGAGTGGGGAACGAAAGAAGGCGTGACCCCGATTTTTGGTAAAGATGGAACACTGTATTATTTTACAGACTTTACTTCTCCAAAAGAAGGAGTAGATTCAGCTCTAGGCTATTCATTAGTAGATGCACGCACAGGCAAGCTATATTATTATAATGGAAAAGAAGTAAAGGGGATTATGGATGGTTCAGCAGCTACAGAAGTAGTGGATAATTCCTTTAAGAGAGAGAAATGGCATGGGACAATGCCTGTCATTTATAACGTATACGGAAAACCAGCTTGGATTATTCCGGTTGTTGATGACGGAGGCCTAGTACGTGCGCATACAGTTGTATATGCTGCTAATGCAAAAATATTTGCGACAGGTTCTTCGCAGAAAGAAGCGCTTGAGAATTATAAAAACGTAATGAGCGGTAATGGTGATACATTTAGACCAACCTCAACAGGAAAAGAAGCGCAAAAAGAAGGTATTGTACAACGTGTATATAAAGAAAAATCAGGTGAAAATACAATCGTGTACGTACTTTTAGAGAATGAACAAAAGGTATTTATGATACCAGTGAAGAAATTCCCATATGCTATGTTTACAGAAGTAGGAGACCCAATTCAAATTACATATTTAGATACGGGAGAGACGATGGCCTCGGTATCTAAATTTACGAATAGCAATGTGAAAAAGTAAAGCGGTAGAATTTCTATCGCTTTTTTTACATTATGAAAGAGGAAAATGCACTGTACTTGACGTATGTTTATGATGTAACTATAATTGTTACGATTCAGTGTGTATAGGAAAGGGTGAATTGAAAAAGTGAATGAAGTTAATCACGAAATATATAAACCTGTAAAGGCAAACAGGTTGTGGATGATTCTTGTATTAGGGACACTTACGGCGATTGGGCCATTATCTATTGATATGTATTTGCCTTCATTACCGAAGTTAACGGATGACTTGCAAACAGGTGCATCGCTAGCGCAGCTTACATTAACAGCTTGTTTGCTTGGGTTGTCAGTAGGGCAATTATTTGTTGGCTCAATTAGTGATATTTACGGAAGACGCAAACCACTTATTATTGCTCTTATTATTTATGTTGCTTCTTCTTTACTTTGTGCTGTTGCGCCATCTATTTGGACATTAGTATTATTGCGCTTCCTACAAGGAGCTTCAGGATCAGCCGGGATTGTTATATCACGTGCGATGGTAAGAGATATGTACTCAGGTTCTGAAATGACGAAGTTTTTCTCACTGCTTATGTTAGTAAACGGAGCAGCACCTATTTTGGCACCGATTATTGGGGGTCAATTGTTACAGTTTACAACGTGGCGCGGTGTTTTCATCGTTCTTGGAGCAATTAGCGTATTCATGTTAATCTCAGCTACTTTTGTATTGCGTGAAACATTACCTCCTGAAGAAAGAGAAACGGGTGGTTTGTCAGGGACTTTGGCGACGTACGGAAAATTGTTAAAGGACCGTCTGTTTATGGGATATGCATTGTCACAAGGATTAGTAACAGCGGCAATGTTTGCATACATTTCGGGCTCACCATTTGTGTTGCAGAACATATACGGAGCATCACCACAGCAATTTAGTTTATTCTTTGCGATTAACGGCATCGGTATTATTATTGCTAGTCAGGTAACGGGTCGTTTAGCGGGGAAAGTGAATGAGAAGACATTATTTGTTGCGGGTATTATTATCGCAGCTGTTGGTGGTCTATCTTTACTACTGACAATCGTATTAGGAATAGGTTTAATTGGTGTTTTATGTTCGTTATTCCTTGTCGTATCAAGTGTCGGGGTTGTATCAACAACTGGGTTTTCATTAGCGATGAGAAATCAGAAACAAGCTGCAGGAACAGCATCAGCTTTATTAGGTTTATTACAGTTTATTTCAGGAGCTCTTGTTGCTCCGCTAGTAGGTATCGGTGGAAGTAATACAGCATTACCGATGGGTATTGTTATTGCGCTTTGTGAAGTAGGAGCAGTGTTATGTTATCTATTTATGGCCAGAAGAAGTGAGAAGCAGTTTGAACTGCAGCAAAAACAAAATCTAGAGGCTTAACAAAAAAGAACTGATTCAAAGGGAATATTTGAATCAGTTCTTTTTTCATTTCTTTGAAATACCTCATACAGTTTTGTAAGGTGATGTAGTAAAGCATTGCAAAAGTTATTTGTATAAAGTGACGATACTGTGACAAACATGTTGGTATATATATTACGGTGTCGTCTTAAGTGTAAAAAGTAGGATGTTCTCGGTATAATAACAAGTGGAGATAAAAGAAACTATAATGAGTAATAGTTGTAGATAAAAGGAGAAGAAGAGATGAAGAAGGTTTTGGGTATTGCCGTAATGGGAGGAATGCTCCTTCTAGCAGGATGTAATGGAAATAAAGATACGAAAGAACCGAAAGAAAAGGTAGAGCAATCTACAGAACAAACAGAAGAGATGAAAGAATACCGTGCAGTACATGAAAAATACGATATGAAAATGAATAAAGAAATTAATAAAGCACTGCAGTTATTTGAAGTAGCAAAAGAAAAGGGCGGTAAGGAAATAACGACTGCTACATATAAAGAAGATGTGCAAAAGGTAACAACGAGCATGTTAGAAGATATTGATCATATACGTAAAGAAATTCGTGTTCCGAAGTCGAAAGAGCAAGAACATGAAGTATATGTTGGTTTCTTGAATGAATCGGAGCAAGCAATGAAAAAATTACAGAAGTTAGCTAAAGAAGAAGATTCATCGTTGATTCGTGATATAGAAATTAATTTTGCAACAGCATCGACATACTATAAACGTTTTCAAGCAGAAACGAAAAAATAACCTTGCCTGTGCAAGGTTATTTTTTCTTCTTACCATCTTCATCTTCATCCTCGGATACTAATACCTTCTGCTCTTCGTGAAATTTGGAAATAGTTTGCCCGGTAATATTATCGAAAGGAGTATAAAAAAAGTAATACGTTTCTTTTTAATAAAGAGTTTATAGAAGCCGATGATGACAAGTATAACGATTGTTAAGGGTAATCCTATAGTAGCAAGAAGTAAGGGGTCCATCTTATAACTCCTTTAACATCATTTCTTTTTATTATAAGCTGAAAAATGTAATTTCGATAAATGGATTAAAAACTGATTTTTCTAAATATACCCAATTTGATTGACTTTTCATTTTTTCAGAATTATAATTCGAAATATACAATTTGAACCAAATAATAATATAGCAATTTACTTATCCAGAGAGGTAGAGGGACTGGCCCTATGACACCTCAGCAGCGGGTTCTGTAGTAGGAACACCGTGCTAATTCCAGCAAGCAAGTCTTGAAAGATAAGTGATGGGCCTTTGTTTATTAAGCCTTGATCTTATTTTTTAAGATCAAGGCTTTTTGTATTCTAAAAAGAGAAAAGGGAGTAATGGAAAAAGTACGTTCATAAAACTAAGTAAATATATGTGTTTAGGGGGTTATTGAAGTGTATGTAATTAAAAAATTATCAGTTATGGTGTTCACGCTATGGGTTATTACGACGGTGACATTTCTAATTATGCATATTATTCCGGGGGATCCATTTTCATCAGATGCAAAAATCTTTCCTGAAGAAGTGATCCAAAACATGAGAGCGAAGTATCACCTTGATGAACCGTTGTGGAATCAATATGTGGCTTATTTAGACGGTGTAGTTCATTTTGATTTTGGTGAATCTGTTCAATCAACCGGGCAAGGTGTATCAGAAATTATAACAACTGGCTTTGGTCCATCAGCAATTATTGGTCTACAAGCACTTGTTATTTCGTTGTTAGTCGGAATTGCTGCAGGTACATTTGCTGCTCTATATCATGGGAAAGTAATTGACTATAGTGTGAGTTTGCTCGCAATTCTAGGTATTTCTATTCCAAGTTTTATTTTAGCACCACTATTTATACAAGTATTCGCTATTCAATTCGAGCTTTTACCAGTAGCCTCTTGGGGAACATTCGAACATACAGTATTGCCATCCTTTGCGTTAGCGTTAGGGCCAATCGCAGTGATTACAAGGTTTGTTCGTTCTAATATGATCGAAGTACTGCAGAGTGATTATATTAAGTTAGCAAGAGCAAAAGGCATACCAATTAAGAAGATTATTATAAGACACGCTCTTCGAAATGCGATTGTTCCAGTACTTACATTTGTTGGACCGTTAATGGCTGGACTCTTAACGGGGACTTTCGTTATTGAAAAAATCTTTTCAATTCCTGGCCTAGGAAAATATTTTGTAGATAGTATTTTTAACCGAGACTATCCGGTGATTATGGGAACAACAATTTTCTATAGTGCATTATTAATTACTTGTATTTTCATTACAGATATTATTCACCGTATTGTTGATCCACGTATTCGTTCTATTACGTAAGGAGGGGGATGTTTAGATGGGGGCTTATGAAATTAATGACCAGTTATTAACAAATGAAGAGAAAAAAGAATTAACGATAAATAAAAATCAGCAAACGATTAGCAGAAAGAAAGAAGTGTTTCGTAAGTTTATATCGAATCCAATCGCAGTTTTAGGAACAGTGACGTTATTGCTAATTATTGTTTTCTCGCTTATTGGCGAAAGTTTAACTTCATTTACTGCGAGTGAACAAGTAAAAGAGGCAACAAATTTACCGCCGAGTAGTGAACATTGGTTTGGAACAGATGATCTAGGGAGAGATATTTGGGCACGTACTTGGGCTGGTGGGAAGATTTCACTAACAGTTGGATTAGTAGCAGCTGCCCTCGATATAGGGCTCGGTGTACTGATTGGTGGATTTAGTGGATATGTGAGAGGGCGTAATCGCCTTGGAACGTTAATTGATGAGTGGATTATAAGAGGAATTGAAGTATTATACGGCATCCCATATTTATTAATTGTTATTTTACTATTAATTGTTATGAAACCAGGTCTTTTCACCATTATTATCGCCCTTGCATTAACGGGATGGATTGGAATGGCTCGTCTCATTCGAGCACAAGTATTGTCTTTAAAACAACGAGAGTTTGTTATTGCAGCAGAGCGATTAGGTACATCACATATGAAAATTATATATGGGCATTTAATTCCGAATTTAACAGGGATTATTATCGTCAATTTATCATTTACAATTCCAGCAGCTATTTTTTCAGAATCATTTTTAAGCTTTATAGGACTTGGGGTACAATCACCAGCGGCAAGTTGGGGGACGATGACGAATGATGCACTCGGGACATTATTGAGCGGAGAATGGTGGCAGCTATTTTTCCCAGCAATCATGATTGCACTCATTATGTTCGCATTTAATGCAATTGGTGATGGTTTGCAAGATGCAATTGATCCAAAAATCGTCAAACGGAATCGAAAGGAGAAAAAACATGGGACAAATCTTATCTTTAGAAAACGTAACGTTAGCCGTTGAAAAAGAGAATAGTAAGCAAGCAATTGTGAAACATGTTTCCTTTTCTATTAACGAAGGTGAAATAGTTGCACTTGTAGGAGAAAGTGGTTCAGGAAAAAGTGTTACAGCACAATCCATTATCGGCTTGAATCAAGAATTAATTCATATCGATGATGGAAATGTATCTTTCCAATCAAAGGAATTAACGAATTTACAAGAATCAGAATGGAATCAAATTCGCGGAAAAGATATTTCCTTTATATTTCAAGATCCGCTTTCATCTTTAAACCCAACGATGAAGGTAGGCAAACAAATTACAGAAGTAATTTTGCAACATGGGGAAAAGTCGAAAAGAGAGGCAAAGGGAATTGCGATTAACTTGTTAACAGATTTAGGGATACATGAAGCAGAGAAACGCTTTGAACAGTACCCACATCAATTAAGCGGGGGGATGAGGCAGCGTATTTGTTTAGCAATTGCGTTTGCTTGTCATCCAAAGCTTGTAATTGCAGACGAGCCGACAACAGCGTTAGATGTAACGATTCAGAAACAAATTATGGGGCTATTAAAAGAAAGAAAAGAAAAACAAAATACGAGTATTTTATTAATTACACATGATTTGGCACTTGTACGTGAGGTAGCTGATCGAGTAGTTGTTATGTACGGGGGACGTGTTGTTGAAAAAGGAACGATACAGGAGGTAATAGGTTCTCCTAAACATCCATATACGAAAAGCTTATTACAAGCAATTCCGAATATGGATGTTTCCGAAAAGGTATTACGTGCTATAGAAGGAACGACACCTTCCATTGAAACATTAAATAGCTTTGGTTGTCCTTTTGTAAATCGTTGTCCAGTAGCCATAAAAGAATGTATTCATCGTTTCCCAGAGAGAACAACGTATTCTAAGGAGCATAGTTCACATTGCTGGCAGCATGTTCTGGAGCATAATAAAGCGAAATCAAAAGAGAAGGTGAATGCCTCATGACGACAGATTTAATTACTGTAAAGCAAGTAACGAAAACATATGGAAGTAAAAGTAAAGAAATCACAGCGTTAAAAGATATATCACTTTCTATCCCGAAAGGAACAACACTTGGCATTATTGGTGAAAGTGGTTCAGGAAAAACAACACTTGGAAAGCTCATAGCAGGGATTGAGAGTCCAACGTTTGGTGAAATTGATTATAACGGTCAAGTTGTTCACATGCTGAAGTCAGCTCATAAGCGAGATTTTTTACAGAAAGTACAGTTCATTTTTCAAGATTCTACAGCTGCATTAAATCCGCGCTGGAAAATACGCGATAGCGTAACGGAGGGTTATATTTCATTCGGTTTAGGTGATAAAGGATTGAAGGATAAAGTAGCGGGTGATGCCCTGGAGCGTGTTGGATTAGATAGAAGATATATTGATCGATATCCGCATGAATTTAGCGGAGGACAACGTCAACGTATCGCTATTGCAAGAGCGTTATTGTGTGAGCCAGAAGTATTGATTCTTGATGAACCAATTTCAGCATTAGACGTTTCATTGCAAATTCAAATTGTACATCTGCTGCAAAAAATCCAAAAAGAACAAGGTTATACATATTTATTCATCGCTCACGATTTACCGATGGTTCACTATTTATGTGAAAAAGTAGCTGTCTTATACAAAGGAGAACTTGTTGAATTTGGAAATACGGACGAAGTATTCCGTAATCCACAACATTCTTATACAAAAACATTATTAGCATCAACACCAAAAATTTCAGGTTAAAGGAGAATGTAGGATGAAGAAGTTTTTACTGTTTGTCATTATGACTGTTTTAGCAATTACTTCTGTTGCTTGCGGTAAGAAAGAAACGCCAAAGGCGAGTGCTGGTAAGGGAGAAGGCGATCGATTAGTAACGAATATTAGTAGTGATCCATATACACTTGATTCTGCTATTGCAACAGATAGCACGTCAGGTTATATAATTGGGCAGTTGTTTTCAAGTTTATATACGCAAGATAGTGATGGGAAATATCAAAATGAATTAGCGGAGAAAGAAGAAGTAAATGCTGATGGAACTGAATATACAATTCATTTGAAGAAAGATATTAAATGGTCAGATGGTTCGCCTATTACAGCAAATGATTTTGAATTTGCATGGAAGCGATTATTAAATCCAAAAACGGGTTCTATGAATGCGACAGAAATGTATTTTATTAAAGGGGCAGAGGCGTATAATACTGGGAAAGGTGAAGAGGGGCAAGTTGGTATTCAAGTTGTTGATCCTCAAACATTAAAGGTAACCCTTGAACACCCAGTTGCTTCTATTAAACAAAAACTAGCAAGCTCACTATTTATTCCATTAGCTAAAAAGTCGATTGATGATAATAATAAATTAAAAACAGATCCAAAAGAGTTAATTACGAATGGGCCATTCACGTTAAAAGAGTGGAAGCATAACCAGGCTATTACAGTACAAAAAAATAAAGAATTCTATGATAAAAAGGTAACTCTAAAAGAAATTGAGTTTCGTATTATTCCAGACTCTAAAACAGCGTATCAATTATTTAAATCCAAAGAATTAGATTTACTAAGTGGTTTACCACAAGAGATGATCGAAAAAGAAAAAGGAAATAAAGAATATAAGCGTGTTGCAGGTTTCTCTTCGTATATTTATTCGTTTAACGTAGAAAAAGAGCCGTTTACAAATGCGAAGGTACGTAAAGCATTTTCATTAGCGGTTGATCGTAAATTTATCGTTGAAAAATTGTATAAAAATAATGCGCAAGAAGCATATGCATTCGTTCCAGAAGGAGCAAAAACACAAAGTGGCCGTGATTTCCGTAAAGAAAAAGGTGATTACGTTAAATTTGATCCAGCAGAAGCGAAAAAGTTATTAGAAGAAGGCATGAAAGAACAAGGCTGGTCTACATTACCTGAAGTAACATTAAAATTCACTACAGATACACAACATAAAAAAGTAGCAGAAGCAATGCAAGAAATGTTTAAGAAAAATCTTGGCGTAGATATTAAATTAGAAAATAAAGAGTGGAAGAGTTACATCGACACATACAAGCAAAGTGATTTCCAATTAGCTTATATGGGATGGGGCGGCTCTTTATTAGATCCAATTACTAAACTAGATTTATATGCAGGTGATGGTCCGAATAACTATGCAAAGTGGCATAATAAAGAATTTGACGCTTTAATAAAAGAAGCAAAAGTTGAACAAAACGAGGATAAGCGCTTTGAATTATTACATAAAGCGGAAGATATTATGTTTACAGATTCACCATTAATCCCAATTATTTTCCCAAGTGCCTCATATTTACAAAAATCATCAGTATCTGGTGTCCAATTCATTATTGGTTCTAGTCCAGAATTAAGATACGCAAAAATTAAAAAATAAAGAAGTAGGCAACCGCCTACTTCTTTATTTTATTTCTCTTTTGTATTCTTTTTTCGTTCCATCAGAGAAGACAACTTCTAAATCAAATTTTTGATAGTCTTTATCAAGTTTGAACACATTCACTACTTGATCGATTACTTCTTGGTCAGCAGTATTTTTATCAAATTTTAATTCTTGTAAGAGTGGGCTTAATTTTGTGATAGCCTCGTCTCCTGTTAATTTTACATCTGCTTTATGATCTTCAATTTTTGCTTCCATTTTCTTATCAGCTGCTACATTTTTATAGTCTGCTTCGTAGTCTTTCTTTGTATCTTGGTAGTCTGCCTTTAAATCGAATTCATTGAAGTTTAGTTTTAAATCTGCAGGAGCCTCATTTTTTGCTTCTTCAGTCGTCTTTTTATTAGAAGTTGTGTCTTCTTTTGCAGGAGCTTTACATCCTGTTAATGCAGGTACTAGCATAAGAGCTAATAAAACTGATAGTAGAATTCTCATTATAAATTCCTCCTTATGTAAATTCGTTCTATACAAGTTTTTCCCAAAAACATGTAATTATGTATGTGTTGAAAATAAATTATTATTCTGTAGTTGCAAGGGCTAATCCGCAATTTAAATCAAAAAAGATTTGTATGTATATGGTAAATTGAAGTTGTGAGGGGGGGCTAAAATGCATGAAGAATATAAAGAGATAATAAAAAAATCAATTGAATATATAGAGAATCACTTACATGAGGAGCTTACAACAGAAAGAGTGGCATCTCACAGTGCAGTATCGATGTACCATTTTCATCGCATCTTTCAAAGATATGTTGGGATGAGTGTAACAGATTATATTCGAAAGAGAAGGTTAACTCATGCTGCGCAAGTTTTAGTGTCAACGGAGAGAGCTGTTATTGATATTGCAGTGCAATACGGTTTTTCCTCACAAGAGGCATTTACGAGAGCTTTTAAAAGAATGTTTCAATTGCCACCAAAGAAATATCGAAAGTACTTTCAGTCATTTTATATAGAAAGAGAGGGTGTTTCAATGCAAAAAGGTATACCGAAAGGATGGATCTTAAGTGGAAGTCATCCTGCTGAATATGAGATGGGTTTAGATTATGAAGTTGTCCATCAGGGGAAAGTATCTGCATACATAAAAGCAAAAGAGAATGTTACGCACGGAGGATTTTCAACATTAATGCAAATGTTCCGAGCGGATAAATATGTAGGAAAGAGATTACGTTTTACAGCATTTATTAAGAGTGAAAATGTAAGAGATTGGGCAGGATTGTGGATGCGAGTAGATGGAAAAGATACAGAACCGCTCGCTATGGATAATATGCAAAATCGCCCCATTAAAAATACGAATAACTGGCAATCGTACTCGGTTGTATTAGATATAAAAGAAGAAGCACTTGGTATTGCATTTGGTGTTTTATTATCAGGAGAAGGTTGTGTGTGGCTAGATAGTATTCGATTTGATGAAGTAGATGAAAAAATTCCTTCAACAGATTTGGCAGAGAACTTTTATGAAACACTTTTAGAAGAGCCGGTGAATCTACAATTTGAAGAAGTAGAAAAATAAAAAACAAGGAGAAAAGATATGCTCAAATATGTAAAACTAATAAGTATTAGTTTAGTAATATCGTCTTGTATTATGGGAGTTAATTATTTAGTTAGCTATCTTTGGTCAGGGCATATACCTTCTTTGACGTGGAGAACATATTTGATGTTTGTGTTTATATGTATGATGAGTTTTGGTTCAATGCAAAAAGAAGGAAAAGAGGATTATTGACAATAGTCTTCTTCGCCTTTCTTTCATTAACACAAATGGTTGTAACTGTTTTTGGAGATGCAGGTATGATTTTCAATATCATCTCACTATCGTTACAACTTGTAAGTTTGGGTGTAATTGTACCACATGAAATGCTTTCTAAAACATACCAAACAATCAGTGAATTATTTCCTGCAATATATGCAGGAAATGGCTATTATACAATAATATTTGGAGGAGTTAGTTTAGAAAGAAATATTATTTCATTATTAGTTATTGTATTGGTTATACAATTAGTAGCAGGTATGATTTTAGCTATAAAAGGAATGGCAAAGGGAAGAGGAAGCTCTGTAGTTAAAGTTGTATAAAAGTAAAAAGGTATCCTTCGTGGGATACCTTTTACTTTTGTTACTTTGCAACTTCTGTCCACTTGTAGTTAAATTCACCACCGAAGTCAGTTGTTACAAGTCCTTTAATGAAAGAGCGTTGTAAGTAAGAACGACCTTGTTGGTATAAAGGAGCGACAGCGCCGTCTTGTAATAGAATTTTTTCAGCTTGCTTCATTGCTTCAAAGCGTGCTTTTTCATCGCCAGCTAAATCTGTTTTCACTTTATGAATTAGCTCATCGTACTCTTTGTTAGAGTATTTATCGAAGTTATAAGCACTATCTGTTGTAAATAGATCTAAGAATGTAATTGGATCAGCGAAGTCAGGGCCCCAGCCGTCAATACCAATTTCATAGTCACCACTTAATAGTAGTTTTAGCTGTTGTTTACGTGGTTGTGGTTTTAAGTTCACTGTTAATCCGTCTAAGTTCTTTTCTAATTCACCTTTTAAATATTCACCAGTCTTTTTAGCTAAAGCATTGTCACTTGTTAATAGTTCGATTGTTACTTTGTCAGTACCAAGTTCTTGTTTTGCTTTTTTCCAGTTTTCTTTCGCTGTTTTCACATCATCCTTGACTAGATTTCCATTTTCTTTACGGAAGTCGTTGCCTTCTGGGCTCTTTGCGAATTTCGCAGGAACCATTCCTTCAGCTGGAACCGCGCCGTTATTTAAGATTGTTTCTACGTAAGCTTTTTTATTCATTGCGCCGTTAATAGCAAGGCGTGCATGTTGATTTTTTAATGTTTCATTTTTCTGATTTAGTCGTAAGAATTGAATGCCGACTTCAGCGCGTTCTTTGAAGTTTGGATCGCTCTTATATTTATCAACAAACTCTGCAGTTAAAGCAACACGATCAATTTGTCCTGAATCATATAAGTTCACTTCTGTAGACTTATCTTTAACGACATTGAAGTTGATTTCTTCTAGTTTTACAGTTTTAGCATCCCAATAGTTAAGGTTTTTCTTCAATTGGAAGCTTTGTTCATGTTTCCAGTTCTCTAATGTGAAAGCACCGTTGTAAATTAAATGAGTTGTTTCTAAACCATATTTATCGCCTTGAGACTTTAAGTACTCTTCATTAATTGGTAAGAATGTTGAGAATGTCGTTAAGCTTAAGAAGTAGGGAACAGGACGGTCTAGTTGTACTTCTAACGTTTTGTCATCAACAGCTTTGACCCCTAGTTGATCAATTGGCAATTGTTTTTGGTTTATTTGTTTCGCATTCTTTATATCGAAGAATAAGAATGCGTATTCAGCTGCTGTATCAGGATTTACGGCACGTTGCCAAGCGAAGGCAAAGTCCTTTGCTGTAACAGGAGTACCGTTTGACCATTTTGAATCACGCAGATGGAATGTATATTTTGTTTTATCGGGACTAATGTCAACCGACTCAGCGACACCAGGAACCGGTTTATTATCTTCTCCCATTGCATATAACCCTTCAAAAACATTGCGCATTACGTTCATGGATTCCCCATCCGTTGCTTTTGCAACATCCATTGTTGGAATTTCTGAAGCGAATGATAAGTTAATTGCCTGTTTATCAGGTGCTTTATCGTTTGCTTTCGCTCCGCTTGCATTATCTTTATTTCCCCCGCAAGCAGTTAGTAATAGACTTGCCCCTAAAACAGATGCAACAACAGGTATAACTTTTTTCTTCATTGTTCGTTCCTCCCTAAATGTGTTGTTCGTAACGTCATAATGTCCATGTCTTGAAGTAGTTATAGAAGGAGATAAAACCTATTATAAATATTTGTTTATAGGTAATCAGGTGTTCTATATGTATATACATGTTGATCTATAATCTATCGTTATATGTTTCAACGTAATAGACATTATATTTTGATGGTGAAATATTTCGTTTCTTTGATTATTTAGAATATTAACACTGGAAAGAACTATATGTCAATAATAAAAATAGATTGTTAATTTCTTAGAATAATATATTGAAAAAGCGGATTCTCATGTGTGAGAGAACCTATTTTTAATATATTTTGCTAAAAAAACAATTGGTGTGGGCTAATAATAAGTGGGGATGAAGAAACCCCCACTTATTAAAGTTTCACTTTATTTTTCAATTTTTGCCCACTTGAAGTTTAATTGCCCTGCAAAGTCTACTTGCACAATTCCTTTCACATAAGAACGTTCTAAATAAGATTCGCATTTTTGGTAAAGAGGAGCGATAACAGAGTCTTTAAATAATATTTTCTCGGATGCTAGTAATGCTTCCCAGCGAGCTTTTTCATCACCAGCTAAAGTTGTTTTCACTTTTGCTATTGTTTCATCGAATTCCTTATTAGAGTAATGATCTAAGTTATAAGGGTTATTCGTTGTAAATAGCTCAAGGAATGTAATTGGATCCGCAAAGTCAGGGCTCCAGCCATCAATTCCGATTTCGTAGTCACCTTTTAATAAAAGCGAAACTTGTTGCTTACGCGGTTGCGGTTTTATATTTACTGTTAATCCATCTAGATTCTTTTCTAGTTGTCCTTTTAAGAATTCACCAGTTTTCTTATCAAGGTCAGCATCACTCGTTAATAATTCTAATGTTATCTTTTCAGAACCAAGCTCTTGTTTAGCTTTTTTCCATAACTCTTGTGCAGATTTTGTATCAACTTTTGTTAAATCGCCATTTGCAGTACGGAAGTCTTTTCCTTCAGGTCCTTTTGCAAAGTTTTTTGGAACGAGACCAAATGTTGGTTTAGATCCATCATTTAATAACGTATTTACAAAGGATTTTCTATCAATTGTTTGATCAATTGCTTGGCGTGCAGAAACGTTTTGAAGCACTTTGTTTTGTTGATTCATACGTAAAAATTGTACGCCTACGTTTGGACGTTCTTTAAAGTTAGCATCCTTTTTATATTTATCGACGAAGTCAGATGTTAGTTTTATACGATCTAATTGTTTTGACTCGAATAAATTTACTTCTGTTGATTTTTCTTTTACGACGTTAAAATTGATTTCTTCTAGTTTGACAGTATCTTTATCCCAATAGGTAGGGTTTTTCTTGAATTTAAAGCTTTGTTCGTGCTTCCAATCGCTTAGTGTAAAAGCTCCGTTGTACAAGATTGTATTATCTTCTAAAGCGTACTTCTCACCTTGTGCTTTAAAGAATTCCTCGTTAATTGGTAGAAATGTTGGGAACGCTGTTAAGCTAATAAAATACGGAATAGGACGCTCCAATTCTACCTCAAACGTATGGTCATCAACTGCTTTTACACCAAGTTGGTCGGCTGGAAGTTCTTTGTTGTTAATTTTTGTTGCGTTTTTAATATCAAAGAATAGAAATGCATATTCAGAGGCTGTTGCTGGATCTACGGCTCTTTGCCAAGCGAACACAAAATCTTTAGCTGTAACAGGAGTGCCGTTTGACCATTTTGAATCTCGCAAATGGAATGTGTATTTCGTTTTATCGCCACTTACTTCATGAGATTTTGCAACACCAGGAACAGGTTTGTTACCTTCACCAAGATTATACAAACCTTCAAATACGTTTCTCATTACTTGACCAGAATCAGTATCTGTAGCACGAGCCGTATCCATTGTTCGTATTTCAGTAGGTGAAGATAAGTTTAAAACCTGTTTACTAGGTGCCTCGTCTTTTGCATTTGCTCCGCTTGCTTCGTTTTTATAACTACCGCAACCAGTTAATAAAATACTTACTCCTACAACTGATGCAATACCGGGTACAAACTTCTTTTTCATTTGATTTTCCTCCTAAATAATTAAGTTTGGATGATGATGAGGGAAATGAAAAATAAAAAATCCCTCTTTTCATATTGAGAAAGAGGGATTTTTACGTACAAGTTATGCACCCGTATATAAACGAAGTCCCTCATTCTATCTTTCAAGCATAAAGCTTGCAGGAAGTGGCACAGTATTCAAAATGAACCTGTTGCCGAGGTTTCAAAGGGCCAGTCCCTCCACCTCTCTTGATACAATGAGTAAACGAATAAATTGTATTAATTTTTGTGTTTCTTTGATAATTCAAAATCTTACACCTTGAATAATGAAGTGTCAACTAAATGAAATATAGTTTAAATTTTCAGTTTTATTAAACGAAAAAACCACTGCATAGGGCAGTGGTTTTTCTACTAGAAGTTAAAGTTATCTGGATCTGGACCAACGCGACGATCTTCATTTAAAGCTTGAATTGCTTTCATATCATCAGCGCTTAATTCAAAGTCGAAGATGTTTGCATTTTCAATAATGCGATGTTCTTTAATTGATTTGGGAATTGTTACAACTTCGTTTTGTAAATCCCAGCGTAAAATAATTTGCGCAGTTGATTTATTATATTTTGTCGCAATTTCTTGTAACGTTGGATTATCTAGTAGTTGTCCTTGCATTAATGGTGACCAAGCTTCAAGCTGAATATTATGTTCTTTACAGAATGCATGTAACTCTTCTTGTGCTAAACGTGGGTGGTATTCCACTTGGTTGACCATTGGCTTAATTTCAGCAATTTCAAATACGTCTTGTAAGTGGTGAATGTGGAAATTACTCACACCGATAGCGCGAACACGGCCATCTTTATAAAGTTTTTCTAATGCTTTCCATGATTCGGTATATTTCCCTTTTACAGGCCAATGTACTAAATATAAATCTAAATATTCTAGACCTAATTTCTCTAATGTAGTTTCAAATGCTTGAAGTGTTGTTTCATATCCTTGATCGCTATTCCATACTTTTGAGGTAATAAATAATTCTTCGCGTGAAACACCGGATTCACGAATCGCTTGTCCAACGCCTTCTTCATTTTGATAGATTGCTGCAGTATCGATGCTGAGGTAGCCATTTTTAATTGCTGCTTTTACAGAATCAATTACTTCTGAACCATCTTCTACTTTAAAAACACCTAAACCAAACCAAGGCATTTTTACACCGTTATGTAATGTTGTATAGTCTTTTAAACTTGTTAAAATCATATTATTTCCCCCTAGCTTTTTTGTTTGTTGCTTCTACTGCTTTTTGAATTGCCTCTGAAAAATTATATTCGTATAAAGTTTTGAGACCCTCAGCTGTGGAACCACCTGGCGTTGTTACTTGTTCGCGGAGGTTAGCTGGATTTTGCGTTTGTTCGAGCATAGAAGCAGAGCCAGAAATCATTTGAATGACAAGATGTTTTGCGGTTTCTTCATCGACTCCATAACTTTTTGTTGTTTCAATTAAGCTTTCAGCAAAGTAATAAAGGAAGGCTGGTGCACTTCCAGTAACTGCAGTAAGCTGATGAACTTCTTCCTCAGTACAAAGTTGCGAAGTACCAATACCTTTTAAAAGCAGTTGCAGGGTTTCTTGATGCATCTCATTTACTGATTGTCCCATTGTATATAAGGAGATAGATTTTCCAATTTCAGCAGCTGTATTAGGCATAATCCAAGCAACAGGCGTGCCCTTTGGGAGTCTAGCTTCTAAATAAGATGGTCCAATGCCAGCTGCGACTGTTACGACTAGTTGATTTGATATTAACGGAGATAGCTCAGCTAATAACTCTTCATGAGCAGAAGGTGGCATTGCTAAAACAACCGTATCAACAGATGTAACATGCTGTTTCCAATCTGTTGCAGTAGACACATTATATCGATGTTGTAACTGTTTTAGCTTTTCTACGTTGCTTCGATTAGAGACGATAATTTCTTCGATGTACTCTTTGCTTGTTTTAAGTAATCCGGAAAATATAGCTTCTGCCATACGACCGGCACCAATAAATAAAATTCGATGTTTAGTTAGCATATTCTTTATTCCTTTCTAGTAGAGATATGTTATAAAAACGATATCATCTTTAAGAGAATGTTGTAAAAAGAAAAGACTTACCGTAGATGGAATCGATAATGAGAAGGCGGAAATTCATGCTAATATTAACTGTTATTAATCTCTTTATATGTGTAGCTGGTTTGCTAGAGTGGAAGAGCAATTATAAGGGGCAAGAACATACAAATAATTATATCTAGAAAATAATTAGAATTGAAAAACCCCTGAAGCATATATGCTTCAGGGGTTTATTAATAGAATATAAGTTTATGCTTTTGTCATACCTAACAATACAGCGCCGCCAATAATTAAAACACTACCTAGTGCAATAAATATCAATTGACGTTTTGTTTTCTTTTCACCTAAGAAGACAATCGCACCGAATGTTGAGATAACGATTCCAGTTTGAGATAATGGGAAGCTTGTTGCTACTCCAACACGTGGTAATGAAAGAAGTAAGAATAAGTTTCCAGTTCCCCATAGTAAACCAGACAAAGCATTACGGATTGCATATTTGTTAAACGGTTTATGTTTAGACGTCAGTACAACCGCACCAACAAACATACCAACTGCTTGTGGTAAAATAGCAGACCAACCATCAATATTATACCAACGAATAATAATTACATATACAAGATAGCCGAAAGTAGAAACAATTAAAGTAAGAAGTCCTTTTTTCAATTGTCCAGGTGGCTGAGCATTTTCTTTATCATCTAATGATGTGAATACAACACCAACTACAATTAATAGGATTGCAATCGTTCCCAGAATGATCGTTGTAGTAGTAGTCCACTCACGGAAAGCGATAACCCCAAAGATAGAAGTTGCAACAAGTTGCATACCAGTAGAAATCGTTACAGTAGTTGAAACACCTAGTTTTTCAACTGTTTTTAATTGGTTTACTTGTCCTAAAGCCCAGAATAAACCTGAAATAAAACCAACAATTAAGATTGTCATTGTTAAAGCTGGTTGAGTAAATACATACATAATTGTTGCGAAGAATAGAGCACCGATTGTCATACCTACCGTTTGGCTATATGCACCACCGCCCATTTTTACGCTTACTAATAAGATGTTTCCCCATGCAATTGCAGGAAGAAGCGCTAATAAAATGTCCATTACAAGACTCCCTTCGGTTTGCTATACCAATATAGTTACATATCGTTCTAACGATCGGTAATGCCCCACTAATAGAGTAGAAGATTACCGATCGCTAAAACAGGATGAAGAATTCACGATATAAATGCGTTTTCATTTCTTCATTTTTTGAAACACCTCCATATAATAACAGGAAATTGCCTATTTTAGAAAGTGAATTCGAATAAAATGTATATTTAAATAAGAGGTAAAATTCAGTTATTTCCCATTGGTATATTTTATTTCCTAAGAAATAAAGAAGCAGCTTCGACAAAAGCTGCTTTAAGAGTTAGTGATTCTTTTATTAATAAGTTGAATACATAGTAGAAATACGAGTGACATACCGATAGTAATAACTACAAGTGTCCAGGCGAGTTGCATATTACTTGCATCAATAGCCATGTAAATTGCAGTTGGGATTGTCTGTGTTTTGCCAGGAATGTTCCCGGCAAACATGAGTGTAGCACCAAACTCACCGAGCGCGCGGACAAAGCTCAAAATCATCCCGCTTAGTAAGGCAGGAAATGCGAGTGGAAGTGTAACGTGCAGAAAAACTTGATATTCACTTGCGCCAAGGTCACGAGCACTTTCTTCAATTTGTACATTTGTGATAGAAAATCCCGTTTTCGCTGATTGGTACATAAGCGGAAATGCAACAACTGTAGAAGCGATGATCGCAGCAGTAGATGTGAACATAATAGACTGCTGAAATAATGATTCAACCCACTTTCCGATCGGGCTGTTGTTTCCAAAGATGATAATGAGAAAGAAGCCGATAACAGTTGGTGGAAGTACCATTGGTAATAAAAATATGGTTTCTAATAGTACTTTATATCGCCATGAGGAGCGAGCTAGTGCTCGCCCGACAATTGTCCCTAAAATTGTAACGAGAATAGTGGCGCACGCAGCTACTCTTAAAGATAGAAAGACAGGCGATAAAATAGCATCAATGCTCATAGTAATTACGACAGAACTGTAAATCCATATCTCTTAAAGATAGATTGTGCATCTTTTGACTGCAAATACTCATAAAATGAAGTCGCCTCTTTCTTATGTTTAGATTCCTTTATAACACCTAAAGGATAGTGGATTGGCTCATGAGAAGTAGCTGCTGCTGTCTCACCAATCTTTACTTTATCCGAAATGAGAGCATCTGTTTTGTATACGATGCCAGCATCGACATTCCCTGTTTCTACATATGTTAACACTTGGCGAACATCTTTTGTAAATACGACTTTATTTTGAACATCATTCCAAAGGTTTTCGTGTGTTAGAGAAGCCTTTGCATATTTGCCAGCAGGTACAGATTCAGGTGTACCAAGTGCAATTTTTTTGATTTTCTCATCTTTTAAATCTTGAAATTTTGTAAGTGAACTATCTTTAGGGATGACTAGAACTAGTTCATTTCCAAGAAGATTTTTCCCTTCTTTTTCACTAATGAATCCTTTTTTTACAAGGGTTTGGAATTTATCTTCTGCTGCAGAGAAGAATAAATCAGCAGGTGCACCTTGTTCAATTTGTTGTTGAAGTGCTCCAGAAGCACCGAAGTTAAAAGAAAGTTTGATATTTGGCTCTTTTTCTTTATATTGTTTTTCGATTTCTTTTAATGCATCTTGTAAGCTTGCAGCAGCTGAGATAGTCAGTTCAACTGTTTTATCCTCTTTAGCAGCTGACTTTGTATGCTTTTCCCCACTTGTACAAGCAGCACTAAATATAAGAAGGAAAGAAAGTATAAGTGCCCCGATGGAACGTAATGTAAATTTATTCATAAAAAAATCCCCTTTCGTTTTGATACATCTAATTATAACTAATTATATCTAAATATAACTAGTTATAATTGAATGTAATTTGAACATATATCTATTTTTAAAAAATAGGAGAAATATTCTTTTCTTTGTTACAATGAAAGGAGAAAGTGAGGAATCGTCTATGGATCATCATTCCTACACAACGGAAGAAGTAGCAAAGCGATTAAAAGTATCAAAATTAACTGTATACGACTTAATTAAAAAAGGAGAACTTCCTTCTTATAGAGTTGGTAGACAGATGCGCATTGATGCAGCAGATTTAGAACAATATATAAAGCAAATGAAAACAGGGAAAATACAAGGTACTCCTGTAAAGAGCGAAGATAGTAGAGGCTTGGATACATGTATTATTAGCGGACAAGAACTAACGTTAGATATGTTGGCAAAACGTATAGAAAATCGCCTGCCAAGTTCAAATATATTAAGGGCATATCAAGGTAGTTTAACGAGTTTAATAAAAATGTATCAAGGAGAAGGAAGTATCGTTAGTCTTCATTTGTTTGATGGAGAAACGGGTACATATAATGTTCCTTACGTAAAACGTATTTTAGTTGGACAACCATGTACTATGATTAATTTATTAGCAAGGAACGTTGGGTTTTATGTGCAAAAGGGAAATCCTAAAAATATAAAAACATGGGCCGATTTATCTCAATCATCTATACGATTTGTAAATCGAGAAAAAGGTTCTGGTATTAGGGTGTTAGTCGATGAACAATTGCGCATTCAAAAGTTAAATAAAGAACGTATTAGTGGATATGAATGGGAAGAATCGAATCATCTTGGTGTTGCCACGCAAGTTGCAAATGGAAACGCTGATGTAGGAGTAGGTTCAGAAAAGTTTTCGCAAATTGTAAATGTGGACTTTATTCCAATCATGAAAGAACAGTATGATTTAGTAATTTTGAAGAATAAAGAAAATGAAGAGTTGATTGAAGTTGTGAAAGACATTCTGCAATCGGAAGAATTTCATAATGAATTAAATGCGATTGGCGGATATGATATTACGAAAACAGGTCAAATTGTATATGAAACAAACTAAAAAGCTGCTTGTCTATAAGACGAGCAGCTTTTTCTATATATAAAGGGGGTTGGGGAAACAAAGTGTTAAACAAGACCTTGAGCAAGTGTATAAATGAAAGCCGTAAGAAGAGTAGCTCCACTTGCAAGTCCGATAAAGTCTGATTTGTTGAAAGTAATGTTGTTCATTATAATCTCTCCTTATTTGTTTAATGTAGTTGCAACAGCTTTTGCATCGACAAGTGCGGATAGCACCATGCCCATTGTATTTAAAAGTTTATTTGATTTCATATTGTTCATCATGCGTATCCGCTCCTTTTCGAATTGTTGTTGCCCTGCTTATGTCTTAATTATAGGAAATATGTCTACTTGCAACTATCGAATTAGCTTACGAAAGACTTACACTTTTGTAAGAAAAAAAGACATTCGTGTAAGAATGTCTTTCATAGCATATTGATATGATGATGTTCTTCAATTGTTTTTAAAAAACTACGCATTGAATTCGTCATATAGCTATCTTTACGGCGTATGAAAACCGTTGAAATACTGCCGTATTTTTCAGGGATTGCATGACAATGTACCTTACCTGCTTTAGAAAGATGATGGACAGCAGACTGTGGTACGAGTGTAATTCCGAGGCCGAGTGCAACGCTGTTTAATATTGTCTCTAATATATTGAATTCCATAATTCTTTTTGGTAGCAAACCTTCATCTTTAAGCCAACGTTCTAGTTTGGAGCGGTATCCACATCCTTGGTTAAAAACGAGTAGAGGAGTTGTTGTAAATTCTTCTATATGAAAGGCTTTATTTTGTGTTATAAGCATTAATTTCTCTGTACTAACATCGTATTGTTCGATTAGTGGATGTTTAATAGGACCTGATATAAAGGCGCCATCCAATTGATGATCTAGTACTTCTCTAATTAATTCTTCTGTTAGACCCGCTTGTAATGATAAATCGACATTCGGATAGCTTTTATAGTAAGAAGATAAAATGGTAGGCAGTGTACTTACTGTTTCGACTGTACCGATTTTTAATATACCGGAGGGTGTTTCGCTATCTAAAAATACTTGTTTTAGTTCGTCGACATCTTGCAAAATTTTACTAACATAAACGAGCATTTTTCTTCCTTCAGCTGTTAAAGTCATTCCTCGTTTATGGCGGTAAAAGAGTGGGGTTTTTAATTCGTTTTCTAGTTGTTTAATACGTGCAGTTACATTTGATTGTACATAATTTAATTCCTTTGCTGCGCTACTTACACTACCCTGATCGGCAACGCTTTTAAAGATTTGTAAGTCTCGTAATTCCATTTTGTAATCCCCCTTGATGTTAACTATCATTATAAATGATAGTTAACATCATTTTGAATCATTTTACGTGATATATTTTTTCTTTTACAATTCTCTTTGTGCAAATAGAAAGAAACGGGGGATTGCGGTGAGAAGGGGTCAAATGATAATAGGGGCTTTAGCGTGTTTAATTGCGAGTATGTCATGGGGAGCGATGTTTCCAGTTGCTGATCATGCGCTAGAATACATAGATCCATTTTATTTTTCGCTTATTCGCTATGGAGCAGTGGCGATAATGCTGATTGTATTGTTGTTAATGAAAGAAGGAAAACAGGCATTTCGTTTAGAGGAAAGAGGAAAATTACTCGTCTTTTTTGGAACGATGGCATTTACAGTATATAATGTCCTCATATTTTTAGGGCAAATGTTGATGGGTAAGTCGGGTGTAATGGTAGCTTCCATTATGGAAGCACTTATGCCGATGATTTCTATTTGTATTTTATGGGGATATAAGCATATAAAACCGAAGAAGTATATGATAACGAGTATGGTTATTGCTTTTGTAGGAGCTGTGTTTGTTATTACAAAAGGTGAAATGAGTTTCTTTGTAACATTGAAAGATAATATGTTCCCATTAGCATTTATATTTATTGGTGTTGTAGGCTGGGTTATTTATACGATGGGTGGTCAAACTTGTAGTGATTGGTCAACATTACGTTATTCTACGTTGACGTGTGTATTCGGTGCGACTGTTACAGCGATTATAACGGTAATTATTACGTCGCTTGGATATATTTCAGTTCCGAGTATGGGAACGATTTCTATTGTGAAATATGATTTGTTATTTATGATGACATTGCCAGGTATTGTAGCGCTACTTGCTTGGAACTATGGTGTGAAAATTTTATCATCCATTAATGGGATTTTATTTATTAATTTTGTACCAATTACGACTTTAGCTATTATGATGATGCAAGGGTATCAAATCACAATGTTTGATATTATAGGGACTGTACTTGTTATTGCGGCGCTTATTCGCAATAACGTTTGTCAGAGAAAAGAAGAAAATATAAATAAGAGAGTTTTACAAGAAGAACAATTACGTCAAGCTGTTTAATAGGCAAATGGAGGATTTTACATGTTAGAAAGTTTATTGTTTTTCTTCGCCGTCGGAGTTGCCTGTGAGCTTGCAGCAATTAATCGGAATGGTCGTAAAAAGATAAAACAACAAGCTGAGCTGATACAGCTTTTAAAAGAATTGAAAGAAAGAAAAAATTAAAAAGACGACCGGGCATAGACGGTCGTCTTTTTCTATATAAAGGGGAAAGGGGACACAAAGTTATACAAGCGTAGCAGCGTAAATAAAAGCAGTAAGAAGAAGAGAGCCGCTAGCTAATCCTAAAAAGTCTAATTTGTTAAAAGTGATGTTATTCATAATGAGTTCTCCTTACTTGTTTAATGTAGAAGCAACAGCTTTTGCATCGAAAAGAGCCGATAATACCATGCCCATTGTATGTAAGAAATTGTTCGTTTTCATATTGTTCATCATATCAATCGACTCCTTTTCGAATAGTTGTTGCCCTGTTTCTGACTTAATTGTATGAAATATAGTGAGAAGTAACTATCGAATTAGCTTACAAGAAAATTACACTTTTGTAAGAATTGAAATTTAACAATTCATACTTATTTTTATTACCAACTCCTAAAACTTAGTGTTATAATTGTTGTAAGAATATGATTATACTTCGGATGTTTAGAAAGGAACGAAATAAATGTATAAACCAATTACATTTTTGTTGAAATATATATTTAAAACAGCTGGGAAAGTAGAAGTGCAAGGAAGAGAAAAGCTACCAGAAGGTGGTCCGTATGTTGTTGCGTGTACACATACAAGTTTTATGGATGTATTAATGTTAGCTACAGGGATGTACCCAACTCAAATTCATTACATGGCAAAAAAAGAATTATTTGAAGGGAAATTCAAAAATTGGTTCTTTAAAAATGTAAATGCATTCCCTGTAGATCGCGCGAATCCGGGACCGAGTACACTTAAAATTCCATCACGTTTATTAAAAGAAGGAAAGGTAGTAGGGATTTTTCCAAGTGGAACGAGATCAGCGGAAGATGTTTCATTAAAAGCGGGTGCTGTGACAATTGCGATGCGTTCTAATGTTCCGTTAGTACCAGCAGCTTATGTTGGTCCATCAAGTGTAAAAGAATTAATAAAGGGGAAAAAGGCACAATTGATTTTTGGAGATCCAATTCAAATTGAGGGTGGAGAACAAATAGATCGAAAAACCGCTATGAAAATGATGACAGATCAATTAAATGAGAAGTTTGAGGAGTTAAAAGAAGCTTTGCAATCAAATCAAAAATAAGAAAAGACGACCGGGCATAGACGGTCGTCTTTTCTATTACTATTTATAATAAAGGGGAAAGGGGACACAAAGTTATACAAGCGTAGCGGTGTAAATAAAAGCAGTAAGAAGAAGCGAGCCACTAGCTAGTCCTAAAAAATCTAATTTGTTAAAAGTGATGTTATTCATAATATATTCTCCTTACTTGTTTAATGTAGAAGCAACAGCTTTTGCGTCGATAAGGGCGGAAAATACCATGCCCATTGTATGTAAGAAATTGTTCGTTTTCATTTTGTTCATCATATTAATCCGCTCCTTTTCGAATAGTTGTTACCTTGTCTCTGACTTAATTGTATGAAATGTTGCGGAAATTCACTATCGAATTAGCTTACAGAAAAATTACACTTTTGTAAGAGAAACGAATGAAGGTGTAATGATAAGAAGATTTGACATATGTTCATGAGATTCATTAACTTAAAGGTAGAGGTGAGTGTATGGCTAATATTAAAGATATTGCAAAGATGGCGGGAGTTTCAGTTACGACTGTTTCGAGAGTGTTGAATGATCACCCATATGTAAGTGAAGAAAAAAGGAAAGCGGTTATAGAGATAGTTGAGAAATTGAATTACTCGCAAAATGCAAATGCTGTTCATTTATCAAAAGGAAAAACGAATATTGTTGGTGTGATTTTACCGTATATTAATCATCCGTGTTTTGATGCGATGGTGAGCGGAATGATGGAGACTGCGTTAGCGCATAATTACAGGGTGCTACTTTGCCAAACGAATTATAATAAAAAAGAAGAAATGAAAAGTTTACATATGTTAAAAACAAAACAATTGGATGGTCTTATTATTTGTTCACGTGCAAATGATTGGGAAACGATAGAACCGTATGCTTCTTACGGCGCAATAATTGCTTGTGAAGACAATGATATTTCAAACATCTCAAGTGTATATACGAATCATTCAGCGGCCTTTCAATTAGGAATGGATTATTTGATTGAGAAAGGTTATAAAAAAATTGGCTATTGTACGGGAAGAAAATTAGGGCCGAGTAGTCAAAAGCGTTTTGATGTTTATAAACAGCAATTGCAATCTATAGATGAAGAGGTTAACGAAGAATGGATTTTTACAGAATGTTTTACACTAGAAGATGGTGTAAAAGTGGCCCATAAGTTAAAAGAGATGCAGGATCTTCCTGGAGCATTAATAGTAGCAGGTGATGAAGTTGCGATTGGGGTTATGACAGAGGTTGAAAAATTAGGGATTCAAGTTCCTGAGGATTTAGCGATTATTGG
Source organism: Bacillus sp. ISO11 (assembly GCF_003458115.1). NCBI lineage: Bacteria > Bacillati > Bacillota > Bacilli > Caryophanales > Bacillaceae > Bacillus > Bacillus sp. ISO11. The sequence continues at coordinate 47,742 of NZ_QXCO01000024.1, forward strand.
CTTTGATAATCAACCTATCTCGCAAGTGTTACAATTGACAACTATTGATCAAAATTTAAAGGAGATAGGGAAAACTGCTTTTGAAATGTTGCATAGAAAAGTGAATGACGAGAGTTCTAAACAAGAAAAGCTGGAAATTCCATACGAACTTGTGGAACGCTCTACAGTTTAATCTTAATCCGTTATGTGTATAATCGCATAACGGATTATTTTTTTGAAATATCTTTGACAGGAAACGCGTTTCATACTTTATAAAGGAGTTAAACCGGTCTGTAATATCCATGGATTCTTTTCAAGTGTTAAAGCAGTGAATAGAATTTGGAGGAATATGCATGAATGAACTTTTATCGAGTATGAAAAAGTATGTAGATGATGATGAAAAGATTTTGGTTTTTGTGGTAGGGATCTTTGAGAAGGATAATTTCATGTTATGTTATCAACATGGAATTTTTGTTGCCACTACTAGACGCCTCCTGTTTTACGGGAAATTTCCTTACTATCCTTCAACATTTAAAGAGTACTCATATTTGCATATAGATAGCATAGATTTTCATCCGTACTTTGAGTTTACTTGTAATCATGAAACCATTCGCGCTAAGTATATTCAGAAAGGGAATGTGGAGCAATTTGTCCGTGCAGTTAGAGCAAATATGAATAATTAATCAACCCTCTGTTTAAACATAATATTTCAATTTTTAAGAGGGAAAATGCGGAATAAAAACCACTTCTAAACCTCTAGGAGATAGTGATACAATGTCAAATGGGGGGAGGGTATGAACTATGGTTAATCAACGTATAAAGGAAATAACACTAATTACAATTGGTTCATTATTATTCGCAATTGGTATTAATTACTTTGCAATTCCAAACCGTTTATCGGAAGGTGGAATTATTGGTTTAACGGTTGTTACGTACTACTTATTTGATTGGTCACCAGGGATTGTGAATTTTGCTATAAATGCAATTTTACTAGCTATTGGTTATAAATTTTTTGATAAGAAAACAATGATTTATACAATTTTAGGGATTGTAGAAACATCTTTGTTTTTATACGTTACAGAACATATTGAGTATCATGTAAATAGTGATACATTATTAGCAGCTTTATTTGCTGGTTTATTTGTGGGTATTGGATTAGGCTGTATGTTCAAAGCCGGAGGTACATCGGGAGGGTCAGCAATCTTAGCTCGGTTAGCAAATCAATATTTAGGTTGGAGCGTAGGTAAAGGCGTACTAATTATTGATATTGTTGTAATTGCTGGTTCTGTATTTATAATAGGGCAAGAAAAGGCAATGTATACACTTGTAGCTGTGTTCATCGGAGCGAAGGTGATTGATTTCATTGTAGAAGGAATGGATACAAAAACGGCTGTTACGATTATTTCGAATCAACCAGATTTAATTCGTGAAGCTATTACGAAAAATATGACACGCGGTGTTACTGTATTAGAAGGGCGCGGCGGATATACTGGTAAAAATAAAGAAGTTTTATATGTTGTTATTAATAAACAAGAGCTTGTTAAGTTAAAACAAGTTATTAGCCGGGTAGATGAAGATGCTTTCGTTGTTATACATGATGTACGTGATGTACTTGGCGGTGGCTTTAAAGCAAGCTAAAAGGTGAACGAGTAAATTCGTTCACCTTTTTTAATTCTTACAAAAATGTAAGTGTAATGTAATGAGATTCAATAGTAGATTTTATTCCCCCTTTTTAAAATGGATGTATATATATCCTGCAGAGGAGGAATGTTTATTATGAAGAAAAAAATGATCACTACTATAATAGCGATGATAGTGATAGTAGTAATGTTACTGCCTACGAAACTTGGACCGGTTATCGATAAATATAATCCATTTTATAAGACGAAAGAATACTATACGGTTGTGAATACAATTGGTCAGCATATTGGTGATGAGTGGTATGAATATGAATTTATTGCATTCGATGAACGTGGTAGAGAGCAGAAAATAAAGAAAACGGTTAAGCATATGTTAAAGAGAGATGAAGCATTAAAGGTTTTTGCAAAAGGACGTTACGGTGAATCGATTGAAGAGATTGAGGTTGCAAATATTCCTATAAATGCGAAAAGTAAACTTTTAACGATGAGATAGTGAAATATACCCCCAGCTATTTTTTGTCGAAAATAAAAATACTGGGTAAGGGTATTTTAGGGGTTAGCAAAAAAGCCTTAGTCCATATAGACTAAGGCTTTTTTATTATATAAAGGGGAAGGGGGTACATTGTAGTAGCATGGGTGAAAGGTATAAGAAGAGTAGCTACTAGCAATGCAATTTGGTTATGTGATTGTTCTTCTTATTTGGCTTACTTTCTAACTTTATTGTACGAAATATAAGTAAGGGAAACTATCGAATTACATTACACATAACTTACAAACATGTAAGTCTTCTGTAATGTAATTCGATAGTTAAAAGATAGTAATTTTCATATAGTGTAACTAGAAAGTCTTAATGTATTACTTTCTGTTTGTAATGAAGAATGAAAAACCAACTAATTTTTAATAATCCTCATCTGAATAAAGATGAGGATCCTTTTTTAAACCTTACAACATTGTAAGGTTTACGTAAGTTAATTCGATAGTAAATTTGTCATATTTTTTGCATAATAGATACAGATAGAAAAATAATTAGGGATCTAGTAAGAAGGGAGAAAAATGGGATGCGTAAAGAAGAAGTAGTGAAGTTACCAATTAAAGATTTCTGTAGCTACTTTACTGTTGCCGTAGTGTGTATTGGATTATTTGATATCATAACAAACTTAATTGTTAAATAATATAGATGCTAAAACAAGAAAGGAAGTCCTTTCTTGTTTTTTTTATGGGGGCATAAAGATGAAATGGATTGATAGTCATATACATGTTGATCAATATAAGGATGAAGAGAAGAACAGATTACTGAAAGAGGTGGAAAATAGTAATGAAATAAAGGGGCTTATTGCTGTATCTATGAATTATCAATCTTGTAAGGAAACGTTATCTTTAGCGAAGAAGTATCCCTTTATATATCCAGCGATAGGGTTTCATCCAGAGCAACAGATTCATAAAGAAGAGTGTGAACAGATTTATAAACTTATTGAACAGAACGCAGAGGAAATTGTTGCGATTGGTGAAGTAGGTTTGCCCTATTATTTGAGGAAAGAAGATGAAAGCATTGCTGTAGATCCATACATAGCTGTATTGAAAAAATTTATAGAACTAGCTAGTAAGTATAATTTGCCGATTATATTACACGCAGTTTATGAAGATGCTGACACTGTATGTGATTTGCTAGAGAAATATAAAGTTTCACGTGCACATTTCCATTGGTTTAAAGGAAGTGATGAAACAATGAAACGGATGATGAAGAATGGTTATTATATTTCGATTACACCGGATGTTTTACATAAGGAGAAGATTAGAAAAATTGTTTCGTATTATCCGCTTGAATATATGATGGTAGAAACAGATGGACCGTGGGAATTTCAAGACGATGTTATGACGCACCCGAGAATGATTCGAGATGTATTAAAGGAAATTAGTGTTATAAAAAACATATCTGTTGATCAGGTTGCAGAAACAATATATGAAAATACCATTCGATTTTACCCCGCTATTTGCCGGGGATTAAGACCCTGACTGATTAAGGTTTCGCTTTATTTGAAAGGATAGGAGAGGTACTCTTATTCTTTTTATTATGGATATTTTTTCTAATTTTTTCTATAATTTATGATATGTTTAATTTGATGAAGGAAGTAGGGGAGAAAATGGGGAAAGCACATAAAAAAATAGCTATTACAATGATGATCGGTGCACTTTCAGTTGCAGCGTTTGGTTGTGAAGCAGAAAAGAAGGCTATAAATCCCAACGCAACGCAAGAAAGTAAAGAAGAACAAATTGATCCAGTAGTTGAAAAACAGATGAAAGAAACTGAGAAAAACGGGAATTCGGTTGGAAACAGTTCTAATAAAGGGAAGATGGCAGAGAGTAATGGATGGGTTTACTATGCGGTAAATGGTGATAAAAATACAGGAGGCATTTATCGTACGAAAGATCAATTTCAGACTTCGGAACGTGTAGTGGAAGGTGTAAATGCTTCTTACATAAATATAAAAAACAAAGCTTTATATTTTATTCATACGGATGAAGAGAAGAATGCGGGATTATCTTCTTTAATGAAGTATGATATATCAAATAAAAAGTTAGATACGTTAAAAGCGGATACAAATTATGTTTATATAAAAGATCAAACTTTATTTTATCCGAAAAAATATTCTGAGCATGGTGGTTTTGATATTGTAGGGATCGCAAAAATCAATTTGAAGACGGGACAGGAAGAAGAAGCGGCATTTAAAAATTCTGGTTGGTCTCGAACGATAGATGATAGTATTCTACATTGGAATAAAAATCGTGGAACACAAATGACAAAAGATAATAAAACTTGGTCAAAAGAAAATTATGCAACAATATCTAGTGCTACGTATAATAATGAAAAATTATATGCTGTTGTCGACTTTTCGTTACCTTTTGAAACAAATGAAGCTGAGCATGGCATATATGAAATAGACGTTCAACAAAATAATGAAAAGTTATTGGTAAAGGATGCCTTGCAGATGAATGTGAAAGGGGATACTTTTTATTATTTAAAAAAGGATGGAGTATATAAGAAGAAAATAAATGGTGGAAATGAAAAGGTAATTTATAATAAAGCGGTTGAACCAACTAAATCCTATTTATATTTTGTAGCAGGAGATATGTATCTCTATACGGATAATGGAACTATCATGAATTTGGATACAAAGAAATCAAATGAAGTAAAAGATAAGAAGCTAGCAGATAACGTTATGTTACAGAAAGTATGGAATGCACAGAAGGAACTGACTAATGTTCAAATGGCTGCACTAACAGGAAACCCAAAACGAGTAGGGGATTTTTCATACGGGGAATTAGTGAACCCTATTTATAATAAGAAAGATAATTTAGAGACTACGCTATCTACGTACTTCTCAAAATCATTTATAGCACAGTATATGAAGAGTAAATATATTAAAGAGTTAAATGGAAAAATGCACTATGCTATTGGAGATCCAGGGTCAAAAGCAGCAACTAAATTTACAAAAATTATTTCTGCCGAGTTAAAGGATGGGAAAATAAAAGCGCAGGTAGAAACGTATAATGACTATGATAATGTAACGGAAAAAGTAGAAGTTGAATTTATTTATGAAAATAATCAATGGGTTATTAATAACATGCCACGTTTTGGTTTAAGTTAAAAAAACCACCAAGCAGAATGCTTGGTGGTTTTGTATTAGGATTCTAATTTCTTCGCACGTTTTAATAATAAAAGAAAGACAATGATAACGAACCCCAGTATAAGGAAGAAGCCATATTGCTTTATATAATCAATTATGTCATTCGCACTGGTTGGTTTTTCAACGTGAATGCCGTCTTTATTCGTCGTAATATGAATATCTTTCATTTTTACTTCATTCTTTTCCTTTTGTAAATCAATCCACTCTATATTTGGAATACTTTCTAGATCCTTTAATACTTCTTTTAATGGTTTCACACCTAAGTAAGGATGATAGAATGCACCAATAATTCCATCGGATAATTTAGAAACAGATAGAGCACGTTCTTTCATTTTAGCAATAGTTTGTGGCGTATCTTCTTCAATAAATCCGACTGTTTCAGGCAATAGTTTCATTCCATGTAAAAATGACGGAGTACTTGTATAATATGGTGAGTGCATGGATTTCCAAGTTGTATCATTTAACTGTAGTTGTCCTACATAAGTTGAAAAGTACCTTGATAATATTTCATATCCTTTTTGAGACATCGTGTAATGAGGTGCTTCAAAGGCAACAGGATATAGTTTAGCATCTACAAGTTCTTGAATTCCTTTTTCAATATGATTTTTCGTATATTTTTCCTCGAATTCTTCCCCTTTTTTTACATATTGGTTATATGCCTCTATATTTGGAAAGTCATCTTTTGTCTTCGGTTTTTCATGCTTCGGTTGGCGAATTGGTTGATCTGTTTTGACATCCCAAAATTCAAAGCCCTCACCTGTTTCACTGTCATAAAATTGGTGAGTATAACCATGCATAATAATTGCTGCACCATCATCTTGCATAGAGCGTAAAAGATCAACTAGTTCTGGTTTATCTTTTAAATGTATTATCTTTCCTGTATCTGGATCTTTATATACCGGAATAACAGTAATCATGTAAGGCATCTTTTTCTCTTTTAGTAATTCAGCAATTTCTTTCAATTGATTTATATCTGCTGCTGGGTGAACATCCTCAAGACGTAAATAAGCTTCAACTTTATTTTTCGTTGGTTTTTGGCTGAAATAAGAAAATAACATTTCACCGACGTAATGAGACATCCAGTCAAAGAGGTTAGGTGTTGCAACATAATAAGATATTTCATGCTGAACGATTAGTGGGTTAGTGTTATTTGAGCTTAAAGCGTTAGCAAGCACAGTTCCATTCGTATCAAATGATTGAATTAATCGTTCCTCTTCTAAGGTATTTTTTAGCTTCTTTTCTGGATATTCAATTTTATTAACTCGTATATCGTCACTCTTCAATGTAATGAAAGAAAAACGCTTAGATAATTGTTCAACATTTTGTCCTAATACTAATACAGGGCCGGAGAAGTTTTCTAGAAATTGTTTCGTTTCATCAGAAAACGCTTCTTTTGTTTCACCGATATAAACAATATGTGTATAGGAGGATACGTTATTAATTGAAGTTGCTTCTTTTAAGTTTTTTACGGTTATATCATTTGTAAAATGTCCTAATTGAGTATTAAGGATTTGGACATTATTTGAAACTTTATCGTCTTGTGTACTATACAAAACAAGTACTTTTGGTTTTGATGATGTTTGTGCAGAGGTGTAGGTAGGGATGAGTAGTAAAATGCTGAACAAGAGTGTTAGGCATTTTTTCATTTTGTACGCTCCTATTCTATATATAGAGTTCAGTTTACAATTATATACAAAAAATGCGTTATAGTCTATGAAAGTTACATTTTTGCACGTATTTACCAGCTGTTTTTTCACAAAATCGGTCTAAAGCATGATGATAATACGTATAGTTATTTGCTATGATAAAAGAGTAATAGAATGTAGGTAATTGTAAAGGGAAGGCTGAAAGGGGACAAATTTCAGCGGAGAAAGAGGTAGAGGTAGTGAAGAAATTCTTTGTAGGATTTTTAGTTGTTCTTGGAGTATATTTATATTTCCAAGGAAAGTCTGAAGGAATGGATAAGCTAGTGAATCGAACAAGCTATGTTGATTCAGAAGAAGCAAAACAGATGAAACAAATCATTATAGAGGAAGCGAAGAAAGTAAATCTTCCAGAATGGATACCTCTTGCAATTGCCGAGCATGAAAGTCGATTAAATCCAAGAAGTGTTGGAGATAATGGAACTTCATTCGGATTGTTTCAACTACACCGCGGCGGCGGGCTTGCACCAGAACATTTAACTGATGATGAGCTGAAAGATCCACGTACAAATGCGCAAATTGCAATGCCGCATTTAATGAAAGGATATAAGCGTGGGGTGCAAAAAGGTTTGACTGATTTTGCATTACTGAAATATATAGCGAATACATCTGGATGGCCAGGGAATTTAGGGCCAGAGTGGACGGATAATAACATGAAGTATAACATCGGACTAGAAGATGTGTACTATCGAAATAAAGGTGTAATAAAGTGAAACTTTAATCAGTGGGGGAGTCTGTTCATCCCCCGCTGATTATTAGTCTTCACCAATCGGGCTTTTACTGCTCATTAATGCGGGGTCAAAGAGTAGGTTTTCTATACCTACTCTGTTTTTTTATGAATAATTTCATCCTTTTCTTTCGTGAAATACTGCGTGAGTTGTATTTTCACCTCTTCTAGTTTTGTAGAAACTTGCGGTATTTTATATCCTACATACAATGGTGAAACGACAAATCTAGGTACAACTTTACAAATGATTTTTCCATTTAAGTAATAAAAGAATAAGTTATAACTACTGCATCCTTTATGGAAATCTATCAGTACGTAACGTACAGTTTGCTGAATGTAATTTGCCATTTCATCTATATATGAAATATTATCAATGATTATATTGAATTCAGTGAAGCCAATAATGGGACGCTCTGAAATATTAAGCTCAATGCGTTCATTTTTTTGAACAATTACCCCTTGAAAATTTTCTTCTTCCATATTTTCAAGATAATCTACATATTTCATTCCGATAATTTGCATGTGTGCATGATGCAAACTTCCACCTGAAAATGGACCGTGATTTTTGTATAAAATTACAGATGCAAATTCTTCGTTCTTCTGTAAGTGTAACCAATGTTGAATAGAAAATTGCATTAATTTTCGCATATGTTCTTCTGTATATGTTGCGATATGATCTTCGCAATTATCCGTTTCAATCAGCACCGTTTGAAATGTATCTTGTAATGTAGGAAATTTATTTTTTAACCAAATAATAGAACCATCAGTTGCTAAAATATCCGTTAAATGTTCTTTATCGCAAAATGGACATGCAGCGCTTCTATTCCGAATACTTTCTGGTTTTTGTTTACCGATATCGTTTAAAAAATATAGTTGTTGTGTATCCATTTGTATATATGCCCCTTTAAAATATGTGTAAAAATCCCGCTTAATACATTCGGGAAAAGGAGAAGGAAATCCTCTAAAGACAATATGGAAAAAATAAAAGACAAGATATCCTCATTACGATAGGGTACCTTGTCTTTTATTTTTTCTCTAATAGTGTGTATGGATAATATAGAACATTTTCATTATTTTTCTTTTTTCTATTTTTTATTGTGTATAAAGTGATTGCTGTGCTTGCAATTATAATAATGGCTTTCTTCATATTCATATACCCCTTTTTATTGTTGGTTTAATTCTTGGCTAACTGCTTTTGCATCGACTAAAGCGTGTAAAATCATTTTCACCATGTTCATCATATTTCTTCACTCCTTTTTATAGTTCATTTAGTTCTTTTACAACTGCTTGTCCGTTCACTAATACCTCAAAGATTGCTTTTACGATTTCTTTCATCATGTTTGTTTCCTCCTTGTGTTTGTCACTCTTGTTTTACATCTTTATTGTATAGGGAGGCATCTTTTCGTACTATCGCTTTCCATTACGTGAACATAACAGTTTTGTAAGATTTGATGTCACTTATTGAAATGTTTAGTCTATCTTCATTATTTTCAGAAAAATGACTATTCAAACATGAAATTGGAAAGTATAATAAAGAAGTAAGTATTAAATTCCGTACGAAAGGGGTGAATGAGATGAAACGTTCTTTAGCTGCGCGTGCCAAATTTTTAGATTTTATCTATTTTTGTCGTGCGATTTTTCATGATGTAGTTGTTAACGGGATACGTATGCCCTTTTTTAACAATTGCATAGTGACTATTGAACGATAGAAATCTCTTCACCCATTTTTAATAAACGTGTGAAAAGGGAGCTATTTGGCTTCCTTTTTCTATGCCGAAAACCATGGGGAATGTTTCTTTCTCATGGTTTTTTATATTGAAAGGAGTACGGAAAATGACTATTTGTAGTGTAAATAATGTAACGAAATCTTTTGGTGGAAACATCATATTTGAAAATATATCGCTTGAAATAAAGAATGGTGAACGTGTTGGGTTAGTTGGTCGTAACGGTAGTGGGAAGACAACAATCTTTGGGCTTCTAACGGGAATGGAGAGTTTGGATGCAGGAGCCATTCATATGAAGAAAGGTACACGTATTGGTCATGTCGCACAAATTCCGAAGTTTGATGAGGCCATGACTGTATATGATGTATTGAGTTCCGCTTTTAAAGTAGAAAAGGAATTAGAAAAAGAAATGCATGCTCTAGAAAAAAATATGGCGGAGGAGCAGGAACAATCTTCTTTGAAAAAGCTAATGGAGAGGTACGGAATAATTCAAGAAAAATTTGCATTTCTCGGTGGTTATGAAATAGAGGCAAATATAATGAAGGTAGCAAATGGCTTACAAGTAACAGACTTATTTCCAAGAGTATTTACGGAATTAAGTGGAGGAGAACAGACGAAAGTAAGCCTTGCATATATGCTATTGCAGAAACCAGATTTACTTCTATTAGATGAACCAACAAATCATTTAGATTTGTTTGCAGTTGAATGGTTAGAGAAATTTTTAAAAGAATATAATGGAACAGTTATGGTTATTTCACACGATCGCTATTTCCTTGATGAAGTTGTAACGAAAATTTTTGATCTGGAAGATGGAGAGATTCACGTGTACCATACGAATTATTCTCAGTTCGTTGAGGAGAAGGAAGAAAGATTACTTCAAGAGTTTCAAGCTTATCAAGAGCAGCAAAAGAAAATAAAGAAAATGAAAGAAGCAATTAAGCGCCTACGTGAATGGGCAAATCAAGCGAATCCTCCGAATGAAGGATTGCATAAAAGAGCGAGGAATATGGAACGTGCGTTAGAGCGTATAGAGAAATTAAAGAGGCCAATTTTAGAAAGAAAACAGATGGGTCTTCAGTTTGAAGGGCAAGAGAGAAGCGGAAAAGATGTTGTTGTAATGAAAGAAGTGAGTAAAGGTTTTGCTGGCCGACCTTTATTTGAACAAGCGAATTTACATGTTCGTTTTCAAGAGCGTACTGCTATCGTTGGTCGTAATGGTACAGGAAAGACTACATTATTAAAACTACTATTAGAAGAAATAAATCCAGACGTTGGTGAAATTCGCATTGGCAGTAGTGTCAAAATTGGTTATTTATCACAGCATACGTATGGAAATGTGAAGAGTAATGTATTGGAAGCGTTTAGAGAGTATGTGGCTGTAACAGAAGGAGAAGCAAGACATATATTAGCTAAGTTTTTATTTTATGGTCCAGCGGTGTTTAAGAAAGTAACACAACTGAGCGGTGGAGAAAAAATGAGGTTAAGACTTGCGCAACTTATGTATCAAGACATCAATTTTCTAATTTTAGATGAGCCGACAAACCACCTTGATATTGAATCAAGGGAAGTTTTAGAGGAAGCCCTTGAGCAATATAATGGGACGATTTTAGCTGTTTCACACGATCGATATTTTTTAAATAAGTTATTTGAAAAGACGTACTGGATTGATAGATGCAAATTATTTGAGTTTGCAGGAAATTATGCATGGGCTCGTCAAAAGTGGGAGGAAAAGCTTGAGAAGCAAGTAATAAAGCAGAAACGCCAAGGGAGAAAAAGTGTTGAAACGGTTCCTGTAAAAGAGAAAGAAGCTAGGAATCTTGAAGAGATTGAAAATGAGTTAATGCATGTAGAAGAAGATATATATGCATTAGAAAGTGAAATGGAATATGTAGCTGATGTTGAAAAACTTGAAAAATTATATGAGGAAAAAACGAAGAAAGAGTTGTTACGAGCAGATTTATATAATGAATTAGAGAATATGGTGGAGTAATGAGTAGAAAGCCACTTCCTTTCAGTTTTGCTGGAGGAAGTGGCTTTTTTCATAATGATATTTTGCTTTAAAGGTTAAATGAAGCGATGTGTTTCACGTGAAACAGTAACTTAGATAAATCCATTTTCCTCAATTTGCATAGTTTGTGAAACATATGAAAATGATAAGGTGAAAAATAAATGTCATTAGTGGTTTTTCGATAGGAGTAATTACAAAAACAAAGGCTAATTATTTCCCGAGAGATAAAGTGAGGGCTTTTACGGGCACCCCGACCCTGACCTAACTTCTTTTGCTTTCGCTGAATTTTGAGGTGGGGGTCTTACTGCACGGCAAATAGCGGGATAAATATGTGTAACAGAGACTAGTGAATGAAAACAAAAAGAGAGCAAAGTTACAGCTTTATGCGCTGAACTCTGCTCTCTTTTTGCGTGGCATCTTCTCTCGTTGAAATTATAATAGCAATCCCGAGCATGATAAAAAAAGCTAAAAAGAGGACGAACTTTGGGAAGAACGGGAATAGTAATAGCGCTCCGACTATCATAATTGTTAATAATACGTAGTGCAGGACGTATTGGAATAGGTTGTCCATATTTTCGCCCCCTTTTTGGTAATTGGTTATTAGTATTCTATGTTTCATGCTGAAGGAATAGAAGTAGATTTTTAAGTTTTAATACGAATTATAGCTGAGTTTTCTTAAAGTATAAATGTAGAGTAATAATTTTGGAAAAATTCTCAAAATATTTATTTAGAAAGAATTGACAAAACATAATGAACGATATAAGCTAATAACCATAAAGTCTACCGGAAAGGTCGGAATAAGATTGTTACCCCTCAAAAACATCTATTTTTTTCTGATTAAAACCGACTTTTCCGATTGGCTATAAATGTGCTGTGGGAGGCATACATAAGCTAATAAGTTCAAAGGGTATAACTATTAAACAGTTAGGGTGGGGACAATGAAGAAAAAGACAAAAAAATGGGCTGGTGTATTTTCAGTATTACTGAGTAGTTCGCTTGTGTTATCTGCTTGTGGGGGACAGGAGGATACGGCTTCTACAGAGCCGGTTAAGCAGCAGGATTTAAAAAATGTGAAAATTGAAAAGATTGCTGCGACAGATAAAACGAAAGTGCCAGACAAAGCGAAGAATAGAAAAGATACGTTAGTAGTTGGTATTAGTAAGCCAGGCGGCGTATTTTTACCATACTTTCAACAAAATGGTTGGGATGGAAACGTAACTTCAGTTATTTTTGCATCTCTCGTATCAACCGATAAACAAGGGAAACCAATTCCAGAATTAGCTGAGAAGTGGGACGTTTCTTCTGATCAGTTAACATATACATTCCATTTACGTAAAAATTTGAAATTTAGTGATGGATCGCCATTAACGGCGGATGATGTAGCTTTCACATTGACGCTTTTACATGATAAGGCATATGAAGGTGAAGTAGATATCTCTCAATATGCCGTTAAAGGTGGTAAAGAATATAAAGAAGGAAAAGCAACTTCAATTGAAGGTATTCAAGTTGTTGATCCACAAACAATTAAAATTACAACTGAAAAAGTGAATTCACAAGCTATATTTGTTTTAGGAGGTACAGTACTATCAAAAGCTTATTATGGAAAAGATTATAAGCAAAATACAAGCTTAGATTACTTAAAAGATTTATATGGAAAGCCATTAGCTGCGGGTCCATATAAATTTGAAAAGTATATTCCAGGTCAAGAAGTTCGTTTTGTTGCTAACGAAAATTATTATGCGGGTAAACCAAAAATTCAAAACTTTATTTATAAAATTACTTCTGGTGATACGAAGCTTCAGTTATTCCAAACAGGAGAAGTTGACCATACTGGCTTAGGTACCGATGATGAGGTTCTTGAACAGGCTAAGGCTTTAGAATTCGCAAATATCCAAATCGAAACAGCGCCGTCATTTAGTTATATTTATATGAATAATAATAAGCCTTACTTAAAGGATAAAAAGGTTCGCCAAGCACTTATTTACGGATTAGACCGCAAAAAATATGTTGATACAGCGTTAAAAGGATACGGTACAGTAGCCAATGTACCAATTCATCCAACTTCTTGGGCTTATACGGAAGAAGGAGTTAATAAATACGAATACGATAAAGAAAAAGCGAAAAAATTATTAGATGAAGCAGGGTGGAAAGTTGGTTCGGATGGAATTCGTGAAAAAGATGGTCAAAAATTAAAACTTTCTTATTTCGGTCCAAGTTCGGCTAAAGATAGTGATTTATTAATTCCGATTGCGAAAGAGAATTATAAAGAAATAGGTGTAGAGTTTAATCCTGAATTTATGGACTTTAATACGATGCTTTCTAAGGTAAACAAAGGAGATTATGATTTAGCTTCTGTTTCGACACCGATTACAAGTGACCCGAGTGAAACAGCTGGTGAATATTTGTCTACTGCAAATGAAACTAGTCTTGGTTATAAGAATGCAAAAGTAGATGAGCTAATTCAAAAAGGTATTGAAACTGTAGATATCGAAAAGCGTAAACCTATTTATAAAGAATTGTATAAAGAATTAAGTGATGATCCACCAGTAATTCTATTAAACTACCGTAGAACAATTACTGGTTATAACGGGAATATAAAAGGAATTGATCCTGAAAAGTACAACAGTATTAGTGCAAACTTACCAGTATTATCATTTGAAAAATAACGATAAGAATGTATAAGTAGAAGACATTTTTTCATTCGGTTAGTAATGTGCCGCTTTGAAAAAATGTTCTTCTATTTTAAGCATAAGATTGGAGAGAAAAAGGGTGAAAACATATATTGTTCGTAGGTTGTTACAAATGATTCCTACACTGCTTGGTACATCAATTATTATCTTCGTCCTGTTCGCACTTCTTCCTGGGGATTATATTGATTCAAACCCGAAAATTACACCGGAAAGAGCAGCTGAACTGAGGGAATTATATGGGTTGAACAAACCGATTGTTGAGCGTTATTTTCATTGGTTAGGTAATGCATTGCAAGGGGACTTTGGCTTCTCGCTTCAATATCAAGAGCCTGTAACGTCATTATTAAATAAATTTATTTGGAATTCTTTTAGTGTAGCAATTATTGCATTGTTTTTTATTTGGCTAATTGCACTTATTATCGGTGTATTCTCGGCGACGAAGCAACATTCTTTATTCGATAAACTTGTAACAATCGGTGTTTTTGCAGCAATGTCATTTCCTTCATTCTTTATCGGCTTGTTTTTAATTAAGGTGTTTGCGGTTGACTTTAAGTTATTACCGATAGGTGGAATGATTGATGTAGGCAGTAATTCAACAGGATTTGCTTACGTGATAGAAGTTGCAAAACATATGATTTTACCAGTATTTATTTTGACACTTCTTGGGGTCGGCTCGCTAACTCGGTATTTTAGAACAAGTATGTTAGAGGTTGTAAGACAAGATTACATACGAACAGCAAGAGCGAAAGGTTTGAAGGAGAAGACGGTTATTTATAAGCATGCATTAAAAAATGCAATATTACCAGCAATTACGTTATTAGCATTTGAATTACCGGGATTGTTTTCTGGGGCAATTATTATTGAACAAATTTTTAACTGGCCAGGGATTGGTAATATTCAATTAGAAGCATTAAATTTCCGTGACTATACAGTATTGATGGCATTTACGATGTTTCTTTCTTGTTTAACAATCGTTTCAAACTTTTTAGCAGATATCGTATATGCAGTTGTTGATCCAAGAATTCGGTTGAAGTAAGGGGGGGAAGAAATGGAGACTGTTACAGTAATTACAGAAAAAAAAGAAAAAAAGAGCAGAAGCGAATCATCACCATGGCGACAAGCTTTTAAAAAGATAAAGAAAAATAAGATGGCACTTGTAGGGTTTTATGCATTAATTTTTATGTTTTTATTTTGTTTTATCGGTCCGTTCTTTTCTCCATATGCATCAGGGAAAATACAAGTTGCGCTCATTAACAAACCACCTAGTGTTTCTCATTGGCTTGGTACAGATCAATTAGGAAGAGATATTTTAACAAGGCTTATGCAAGCGGGACGTATTTCATTAACCATTGGTTTAGCTTCAATGGTTTTATCGGTTATACTTGGAGCTTTATTAGGAGCGATTGCAGGTTTTTATCGTGGTATTGTGGACAATATTATTATGCGGCTTGCAGATATTTTAATGTCAATGCCAGGATTACCGCTACTTATTATAATGGGTGCGATTTTATCAGAGTGGAAAGTACCGTCTGATTATCGTTTGTATGTCATTATGATTATTTTAAGTCTAGTAGGTTGGCCAGGGCTTGCACGCCTTGTAAGAGGGCAAATTTTATCACTTAGGGAGCAAGCATTTATGCAAGCTGCGGATGTGTTAGGAATAAAAGATTACCGGAAAATTATATATCACTTAATACCTAATGTTTTACCCATTTTAATTGTTGTATCCACATTAGGTGTTGCAGGTTCTATTTTGGGAGAATCCGCACTAAGTTACTTAGGTCTTGGAGTCGTTCCACCTACACCATCATGGGGGAACATGATTAGCGCAGCTAACTCATTAATCGATTTCCAAAAGCGTCCATGGTTATGGATTCCGCCCGGTTTTGCAATCTTTATAACAGTTGTATCAATTAATTTACTTGGTGATGCACTTCGTGATGCGTTAGATCCAAAGATGAGACGGTAGGTGAGAAGATATGAGTAAAGCGGTAGTAGAGCTGAAAGACTTACAAACACATTTTCAAACTGACGAGGGGACAGTAAAGGCTGTGAACCATGTTAGCTTTGCGGTTCGAGAAGGGGAAACAGTTTGTGTAGTAGGAGAATCAGGTTGCGGAAAGAGTGTAACAGCTTTATCTATTATGGGGCTTATTGCTGAATCTGGTAGTGTAGTGGGTGGAGACATTTTATATGAAGGAAAAAGTCTTTTAGGAATGAAAGAGAAAGAACTTCGTAGTTTACGAGGCAATGATATTGCAATGATTTTCCAAGAACCGATGACATCGCTAAACCCCGTCTTCACTGTAGGGGAGCAAATTGTAGAAACGTTAAGAGAGCATGAATTACTTAGTAAAAATGAAGCATATAAGAAGGCAATTGAGTTAATTCGTAAAGTTGGCATAGCCCGCGCTGATGAAATCGTCCATTCTTATCCGCATGAACTGAGCGGTGGGATGTTACAACGTATTATGATTGCTGTTGCGCTTAGTTGTAATCCTAAGTTATTAATTGCAGATGAACCAACAACAGCTCTTGATGTTACCATTCAGGCTCAAATATTGGATCTACTAAGACAAGTGAAAGAAGAATTTAAAACGTCGATTTTATTAATTACACATGACTTAGGTGTCGTAGCGGAAATGGCTGATTATGTTGTCGTTATGTATGGCGGGAAAGTTATTGAAGAAGCCCCAGTACTAGAGATATTCCAAAATCCAAAACATCCTTATACGAAAGGATTATTGAAATCAAAACCAGTAATGGGAAAACGAATAGATAAACTATATTCTATTCCAGGGCAAGTTCCGAATTTAGTTGGTTTAGGTGAATTTTGTTACTTTAGTGGGCGTTGTGAGCATTGTATGGAAATATGTGAAAAAGAAGCCCCAAATCTAAATGTAAATGATGAAAATCATAAAGTAGCTTGCTGGTTATATGAGGAGCGTGCGGAACAATGAGTGAACCATTATTAGAGGTGAAAAACCTAAAGGCATATTTTCCAATTAAGGGTGGCGTATTTAGTAGAACAATTGGGCATGTAAAAGCAGTTGATGGAGTAAGTTTTACTATTAATAAAGGTGAAGTGTTTGGTCTCGTTGGTGAATCAGGGAGCGGGAAAACAACAATAGGAAAAACAATTTTACGCCTCGTTCAAAAAACAGAGGGAGAAGTGAAGTTTAAAGGAAAAGATGTTCATTCTTTATCCAAGGATGAATTAAGAAAACATCGCCCTAATATGCAGCTCGTTTTCCAAGATCCATTTAGCTCATTAAATCCGAGAATGAGAATTGGAGAAGCGCTTGGAGAGCCAATGTTGGCCCACGGATTAGCAACGAAAGAAAATGTGCGTGAAAAGGTAATTGAAGTATTGGAGTTATGTGGATTAGCTCCTTATCATATTGACCGGTATCCCCATGAGTTTTCTGGTGGACAACGTCAGCGTATCGTAATCGCAAGAGCTATGGTATTAAATCCAGAATTCATTGTAGCTGATGAACCTGTAGCGGCACTAGATGTATCTATCCAAGCACAAATTATTAATTTATTTAGTGAGTTACAGGAGAAAAAGGGATTATCTTATTTATTCATTTCGCATGATTTAAGTGTAGTAGAACATTTATGTACGAAAATCGGAATTATGTATTTAGGTACGATTGTGGAGACAGCACCGCGTGATGAGTTATTTACCAATCCGCTACATCCTTATACGAAAGCATTGTTATCAGCTGTTCCAATACCAGATCCAACAGTGAAGCGAGAACGAATTATACTAGAAGGGGATATTCCAAGTCCAGCAAATCCACCTTCGGGCTGTCGTTTTCATACACGTTGCCCATTTGCAACGGATGTTTGTAAAAAAACAGTACCAGAATTCCGTAATGTTGGTGTAGAGCATTTTGTTGCTTGTCATCACGTATAAAAAAGGACTCTTTCAAATTGAAAGAGTCCTTTTTTTATTTACTAGATGAAGTTTGTTTCAATACAAATTGCTCGATTGCGTGAGCAACACCATGTTCATTGTTTGTTAGTGTTACAACATCACATAGCTTTTTTACATCTTCTTCAGCGTTGCCCATTGCAACAGATAAGCCCGCTACTTCTAACATCGGTACATCATTAAAATTATCACCAATAGCAACTGTATCTTCAATAGGGATATTAAAATGAGCTGCCATCTGCTGTATCCCGTTTCCTTTATGTCCATTCTTATCCATAATTTCTAAGTTAGTAGGAGCCGATGCTGTAACCATAATATCAGCATCCTCTTGTAATATACTTAATAGCTGTGCGCGATGCGCTGCATTAAACGTTAAAATGAAGAATTTAGATATTTCTAGTTCTTGGTTATTTACAACATCTTCTATTTTTTTGAAATCAGTAATTAGGTTCGATTTCTTTTGCTTTTCTGTAATTCGTTCAAGTTCCTCTAATGTAACATCAAGCGCATGCTTATTTTCTTCGAATGCTTGCATCACTTGATCTTGCCATGTATATGGAGAATAAACTCCTTTATTTGTATATAGCTTATATGGGAAACCTTCAGATTCTAGTAATTTTGCAAGTTTGTACACTTTGTCGTTTTGTATACAACGCGAGTTAATTACTTTTCCATCCACATAAACAATAGCCCCATTGCTTGCTCCGACTGGAAGAGATAATTTATATTCTTCCAATAGCTTTAAAGCATCCTCTTTCGCACGACCAGAACAGATCATTACAATATGACCGGCTTCTTGTGCAGTTTGGATTGCTTGTAGGTTTTCTTTGGAGATTTCAAGATTAGATGATAGTAGTGTACCATCCATATCTAATGCGATTAATTTCAAAATGACCACCTCTTTGTTTTTATTATACATAGTTATATAGAGGAAACATATAAACTTATCTTGGAAAGACGGTATTTTATCTCATATTAAAAGTAAGTAAAGATTAGATAGGTTTAGTGGCACTAAATAAACAATTTGTAACAAAAATAGAGAGGAATATGACTACATTTCACTTTATGACTGTAATGTTACACGAATGTTACAAACGTGAACTTAGTGAAAAATGCATTAAATAAAGGTTTTTGAGGGTTATTATAAAAAAACGTAAAAAAAGTGTAATAAATTTTACGTAATTATATTGCAACGTAATAATAGTTATGTTACATTAATGTTACAAACGTTACGTTATCAAATTTAATGTAACGTTAACATAAAAACTATGAAATAAACATTTCTTAGAAATTACATATAGATAACTTATAAAAAGGGAGGATAAATGATATGAAAGAGCAAGTATTACAAGTAACAAAAGGTGACTTCGTAGGATCAGCAAGTGGAGCAGTAGTATTAACAGCATTAATCGTATTTTTATCAAGCGTATTAGTATAATAGAAGTTTTGTAATAAAAGAAAAAGAGAGGAGAATGAAAGATATGAAAGAGCAAGTATTACAAGTAACAAAAGGTGACTTCGTAGGATCAGCAAGTGGAGCGGTAGTATTAACAGCGTTAATCGTATTTTTATCAAGCGTATTAGTATAATAGAAGTTTTGTAATAAAAGAAAAAGAGAGGAGAATGAAAGATATGAAAGAGCAAGTATTACAAGTAACAAAAGGTGACTTCGTAGGATCAGCAAGTGGAGCAGTAGTATTAACAGCGTTAATCGTATTTCTATCAAGCGTATTAGTATAATAGAAGCTTTGTAACAAAAGAAAAAGAGAGGAGAATGAAAGATATGAAAGAGCAAGTATTACAAGTAACAAAAGGTGACTTCGTAGGATCAGCAAGTGGAGCGGTAGTATTAACAGCATTAATCGTATTTTTATCAAGTGTATTAGTATAATAGAAGTTTTAAATTAAACAAAAAAGGAAGGAGAATGAGGGATATGAACAGTGAACAAGTGTTTCAAGTAACAAAAACAGATTTATTAGGATCCTTAGGTGGAGCGGTAATATTAACATCATTTATTCTATTCCTTGCAAATGTATTAGTATGAGATATATAAATACAATCATTCAAAAAAAATAAAGACTCTAACGTATTAGTAAGTAGTTAATATGTTGGAGTCTTTTTTATATTCTTCTTATATACCCTCAAGTATTAAAGTTACCTCATTATCCAGCATTCATGGCTAATTAAACGCTGCGGTTGAAACTTGATTCAACGAATAATCAAAAATCCACTGAATAAAATCCCGCTTTATTTCAAAGAGAAAAAAGTCGAATTTTATATGTAAGAAAAAAAGAGGAATTTGACAGAAAAGATAGAAAATTTTAAAGGTCAGAATTTGTTAGCTTGCTAACTAATTTCTATTAATTAACGTTGGAAGCGTTTTCGGTTGGTTTTAAGTATGGACCATTTAATCTATTTACAGGGGGATGAAGATATTATGAAACAAAAATCTATGGATACGCTAGCTGCACAAATGGAGGACTTTTTTCCAGTACGTGATGTAGATCATTTGGAATTTTACGTAGGGAATGCAAAGCAATCGAGTTATTATCTTGCGAGAGCGTTCGGATTCAAAATTGTAGCTTACTCTGGATTAGAAACTGGAAACCGTGAAAAGGTATCTTATGTTCTTGTGCAAAAAAATATGCGTTTCGTTGTGTCTGGGGCTTTAAGTAGTGAAAATCGTATTGCAGAGTTTGTAAAGACTCATGGTGATGGCGTGAAGGATGTGGCACTACTTGTTGATGATGTTGATAAAGCATACTCAGAAGCAGTGAAACGTGGTGCCGTCGCAATTGCTCCACCGCAGGAATTAACAGATGAGGACGGTACATTGAAAAAAGCAGTTATTGGTACGTATGGTGATACAATTCATACGCTTGTAGAGCGTAAAAATTATAAAGGGGCATTTATGCCAGGATTCCAAAAGGTAGAATTTAATATTCCATTTGAGGAGTCTGGTTTAATTGCTGTTGATCATGTAGTTGGTAATGTTGAAAAAATGGAAGAGTGGGTTAGTTATTACGAGAATGTTATGGGCTTTAAACAAATGATTCATTTTGATGATGACGATATTAGTACAGAGTATTCGGCGTTAATGTCAAAAGTTATGACGAATGGAAGTCGTATTAAGTTTCCTATTAACGAACCAGCAGACGGAAAGAGAAAGTCACAAATTCAAGAGTATCTAGAATTCTATAATGGAGCTGGTGTACAACATCTTGCTTTATTAACAAGTGATATTGTTAAAACAGTTGAAGCGCTTCGTGCAAATGGGGTGGAGTTTTTAGATACACCTGATACTTATTACGATGAGCTAACTGCACGAGTTGGAAAAATCGATGAAGAAATTGATAAGTTAAAAGAATTAAAGATCTTAGTAGATCGTGATGATGAAGGTTACTTACTACAAATCTTTACGAAACCAATTGTAGATCGTCCGACTTTATTTATTGAAATCATTCAACGTAAAGGTTCTCGTGGATTTGGTGAAGGAAACTTTAAAGCGTTATTCGAATCAATTGAAAGAGAACAAGAGCGTCGCGGAAACTTATAAGATTTGTATCCACCAGCAAAAGTCCCTTTGCTGGTGGAAATTTCATTTTTATAAGGAGGAATCAGGATGAAATTTGTTACATTTTGTCTTCCTTCAAAAGAACTACGGGCTGGATGGCTTGAAGGTGACAAAGTAATAGATATGAATCTTGCTAGTGAAGGGAAAATCCCTTCTTCTATGATGGATTTTTTAGAGAAAGCGGATGAGTATGTAGAAGTAGTGCGGAATATTAAGAATCCAAATAAGGGTATATATGCTTTAGAAGAAGTACAATTGACAGCTGCTCTTCCTAATCCGAGTAGTATTCGAGATTTTTACGCATTTGAACAACATGTAAAAACAGCTCGTGGACGAAGAGGATTAGATGTTGTGCCTGAATGGTATGATATTCCGGTTTTTTATTTTACTAATCATCGTGCTGTAATTGGTTCCGGTGATTTTGTAATTGGTCCGAAAAAGTCTAAAAAGCTTGATTATGAGTTGGAGATTGCTTGCGTAATAGGAAGAGAAGGGCGAAATATTTCTCGAGAGCAAGCAGAGGAATATATTTTTGGTTATTGTATTATGAACGACTGGAGTGCGAGAGACTTACAAGCAACAGAAATGAAAGTAGGTCTCGGTCCAGCGAAAGGAAAAGACTTTGCAACTTCATTAGGAGCACATCTCGTTACGAAAGAGGAATTAGACGTTTATCGTAATGGTGATCGATATAATTTAGAAATGACTGCTCATGTAAATGGAAAACTATTATCAAAAGGAAACTTCCAAGATATTTACTATACATTTGCTGAAATGATTGAACGTGCTTCAGAGGACGTTACGTTATATCCAGGAGATGTGATTGGTTCTGGGACAGTAGGAACAGGATGTATTTTAGAACTGGGTACAGAAGAGTGGCTACAAGATGGAGATGTTGTAGAACTGTCGATTACTGGTTTAGGTACACTACGTAATACGATCAAAAAAGAAAAGGAAGCGGGTGATGGGCATGTTTTATCGTCACATGGGAGAACTACCTCATAAACGACATGTACAATTTCGTAAAAAAGATGGGTCGCTTTATCGTGAACAGGTAATGGGAACAAAAGGTTTTTCTGGTACGCAGTCTATTTTGTATCATCATTATATGCCAACAGAAGTAGGTCATTCTGCATTATCGCATTCTTGTCAGTTGCAGTATGAAGAGGATGTTGCTCTTTCTCATCGCCACTTTCGAACGAAAGAAAGTAAAAAAAGTGGTGATGCAATAAGTGGACGGAATTTCATACTTGGAAATGAAGATTTGTTAATTGGAGTAGTGAGTCCAACAGAAAAAATGGATTATTTCTATCGTAATGGTGATGGCGATGAAATGTTATTTGTTCATTATGGAACAGGGAAAATTGAAACGATGTTTGGAACGATTCACTATAGAAAAGGCGACTATGTAACGATTCCAATTGGAACGATTTATCGTGTTATTCCAGATGAAGGAGAGACTAAGTTTCTTGTTGTAGAGGCAAATAGCCAAATTACAACGCCGCGTCGTTATCGAAATGAATACGGACAATTGTTAGAGCATAGTCCGTTTTGTGAAAGAGATCTTCGTGGTCCAGAAAAATTAGAGACATATGATGAAAAAGGCGAGTTTGTCGTAATGACAAAATCAAGAGGCTATATGCATAAACATGTTTTAGGACACCACCCGTTAGATGTTGTTGGATGGGATGGCTATTTATATCCGTGGGTATTTAATGTAGAGGATTTTGAACCAATTACAGGGCGCATTCATCAGCCACCGCCAGTACATCAAACATTTGAAGGACATAATTTTGTTATTTGCTCTTTCGTACCACGTTTATACGATTATCATCCAGAGTCAATTCCAGCACCATATTATCATAGTAATGTTAATAGTGATGAAGTTCTTTACTATGTAGAAGGAAACTTTATGAGTCGCAAAGGTGTGGAAGAAGGTTCTATTACACTTCATCCGAGCGGGATTCCCCATGGACCGCATCCGGGGAAAACAGAGGCAAGTATAGGGAAGAAAGAGACGCTTGAATTAGCTGTTATGATAGACACATTCCGTCCGCTTCGTATTGTAAAACAAGCACATGAAACAGAAGATGAAAAGTATATGTATAGCTGGATTGAACAAGGTTCATATACTGTGAAATAAGTAAAAAAGGCATGCTCTCAATAAGGGGGCATGCCTTTTTCACGGAATCGACATGTATAATAATACCAAAAAAATAATGGAAAGATATATAGAAAGAATAATAAGGATCGTGCATATTCAGAAGAATTTCTACTTGTTTCGACAAAAGTATTGACTAGGAAAAGCGTAATGAGTAAAATAAAAAAGCGAATTAAAAATTTTCAGAAAATTTAAAACTTGGAGGAGTGAAAGATGAAGCAAATTTTTCAAAAGAAGCCAATTGCAAAGTTAATGCATGAAAGTAAGCAAAAAACGTTAGCAAGAACATTGGGTGCGCTAGATTTAACTATGCTTGGAATCGGAGCAATTGTTGGAACTGGTATTTTTGTTCTAACGGGTGTTGTGGCAGCGAAACATTCTGGGCCAGCTATTATATTATCATTTGCGATTGCCGCGTTAGCTTGTGCCTTTGCTGCATTTTGTTATGCTGAATTTGCTTCTTCAGTTCCTGTCTCGGGCAGTGTGTATACGTATACATACGCGACGATGGGGGAAGTGTTCGCATTTTTAATTGGCTGGGACTTAATGCTTGAATATTTACTTGCTACATCTGCTGTAGCAAACGGTTGGTCTGCATATTTTCAATCTTTATTAAAGGGGTTTGGAATTCACATTCCGACTATTCTCTCCTCGGCTCCTGGTACAGGAAAGGGTGGAATAATTGATCTACCTGCAGTTCTAATTATTTTAGTGATGACAGTTCTTTTATCTAGGGGTGTTCGTGAAAGTGCACGAGTAAATAACATTATGGTATTTATTAAAATAGCAGTTGTTCTTATTTTTATCTTTGCTGGTTTTAATTATGTGAAACCTGAAAACTGGACGCCCTTTATGCCATTTGGTTTAGATGGTGTAATGGCTGGAGCGGCTACAGTATTCTTCGCATTTATAGGATTTGATGCAGTTTCAACAGCGGCAGAAGAAGTGAAACGTCCGCAACGTGATTTACCAATTGGTATTATTGCATCGTTATTAATTTGTACAGTTCTTTATATCGTTGTTTCGCTTATTTTGACAGGAATTGTTCCATACGGCCAGCTAAATATATCAGATCCAGTTGCTTTTGCACTTCAATTTATTGGACAAGATGGTTTAGCGGGGGTAATTTCAGTAGGAGCAATTACAGGAATTACAACAGTAATGCTAGTTATGATGTATGGGCAAGTTCGTGTTTCTTATGCGATGAGCCGAGATGGTTTACTGCCGAAGCGTCTTGCTAAAGTTCATCCGAAATTTAAAACGCCATTTTTAAATACATGGACAACGGGGATTATTGCGGCACTGATTTCAGGATTAATAGATTTAAATGTTTTAGCACATCTTGTAAATATGGGGACATTGTCAGCATTTGCACTTGTAGCTGTTGCGGTAATCGTAATGAGAAGAACTCATCCAGACTTACCAAGGGCATTTAAGGCTCCGCTTGTACCATTTTTACCAGCATTAACAGTGATTTTCTGTTTATACTTAATGCTTCAATTATCAGGGACAGCGTGGATTAGTTTTGGGATATGGATGGTTATTGGTATAGCGGTTTACTTCTTATATAGCCGAAAACATAGCGCTTTAAATAATAGTAAAAAAGAAGAAGATGTTGCAAATTTATAAGCGAAAAAATCCATTCTAATTCTGTTGGAATGGATTTTTTTATTTGAAAATTTACATTTTTCTGAACTTGTTATAAGATAATTGTTGGCTAACTAAAGGGGTGGAATGATGAAAAATACGTGGCGTGAGTTAAGGGAGATGGACCGTAACGTATGGATTCGATTTATTGGAGAGACGTTAAATGGAATTGCAATGATGATGTTAATGCCTTTTTTTGCATTATATTTAAAAGATAAGGTAGATTCGTTGTTGGAAGTTGGGGTTATTATGGCGCTTTCTCCAATTGCTGCAAGCTTTGGATCACTTATAGGAGGGAGAATTGCTGACATATATGGAAGAAAGCCTATTATGATATTTTCTATGGCAAGTAATGCATTATTAATGCTCGGTTTTCTATTTATAGAAGGATTTATTCCGTATGCAATTTTATCTATTTTTTTAGGGTTGAGTAATTCTTTATTTCATCCAGCTGCATCAGCTATGGTCGCGGATGTAACGGCACCAGAAAAAAGAACAGAGGCATATGGTTTATTACGAATGGGACACAATATAGGTGCTGCGATTGGTCCGATAATGGGAGCATCAGTAGTTGTGTTGTCAAAGAACCTTGTATTTATTATTGCCTCTTCTACAATGCTATTTTATGCGTTACTTGTATTACTTCTTATTCAAGAGACGATGCCAAAGAGGATAGATAAGGAAGAACATAAAGAAAAGGAATCTGGGGCAGTTTGGAAAATTTTAATGCGAGATAAGGCATTAATGATTTACTTATTAGCAGGTATTATCATTTCGATGGGGTTTTCTCAAACGGAAGGCATGCTGCCACTACATTTTGATAATGAAATGAAGCGTATTTTTGGAACGAATAATCCATATCCATATTTAATGGCGTTAAACGGACTATTAGTTGTTTTATTCCAGTTTCAAATTTCAAAATGGGCTACGGACAAACCAGTCGGGAAGACGATGTTATATGGTGCATGTTTATTCGGGATTGGATTATTTTTTATAGGGTGGTTACCGAAGTGGTTTGGAGAATTTAATACAAATGCTACAATTATTTTAATAACACTACTGTTCGTTTATGCTATATATACGTTAGGTGAGATGATTATGTCGCCTGTACAGATGACATTTGTAGCAAATTTGGCCCCTGAGCATTTGAGAGGGACTTATATGGGAGCTGCAAGTTTGCAGTGGATTACAGGAAGCGCATTTGGTCCACTTTTGGGAGGTTTTTTATTAGATCGATTACTTGGTCACTTTCTATTTACAATTTTAGCTGTAGGATGTGTAGTTGCAGGAATTGTATATGTTTCTTTAGATCGCCTTGTGGAGCAAAGGCAAAAAGACACACTAACCAAACAATCTTCTTAGTGAATAGGTGATATACACAAAAAAGGGGATTTCTACATATTTTAGGTACATAACTAGATTAGATTGCCATTTTATTTTGTGTAGCTATATAGAAAATGAAATGAAAAACCAATAAGTGATGTTATTTAATTATTTATGGAAGTTACATTTTATTTCAAATAGGAACTACCTATTTTTATAAAAAGTGCTAAAATAGAAAAATGAAAACAATTGGTTAGGGTGATTTCATTGACGAAAATTAAATTAGGTTTATTATATGGTGGAAAATCAGCTGAGCATCAAGTTTCGCTACAGACGGCTCTTGCTGCTATTAAAGCGTTAAATCAAGATAAATTCGAGATTCATCCAATTTATATTACAGAACAAGGTCAATGGGTACGCGGTGAGCGTATTGAAGGCGAAGTAACAGATGTTGAAGCTTTAAAAATGAGCGGTGCAGAAAATGCGATTTCTCCGTTATCATTAAGTACAGAAATTATCCCATCTGCAGCTTCTGAGGAGAATGCTATTGACGTTATTTTCCCATTACTACATGGACCAAACGGTGAAGATGGAACGGTTCAAGGACTATTAGAATTAATGAATATCCCTTATGTAGGAAATGGTGTTCTAGCATCATCTGCTGGTATGGATAAAGTTGTTATGAAAAACATCTTTGCAGAGGCTGGTTTAAAACAAGCAAAATATGCATCCTTCATTCGTAGTGCATGGGAAAAAAATCGTGAGGAAGCTTATTCTAAAGTAGAAGATAAGTTAGGATATCCTTGCTTCGTAAAACCAGCGAACCTTGGTTCAAGTGTTGGTATTAATAAGTGTAAAAATCGTGAAGAACTTGAGGATGCATTTGTAGAGGCATTCCAATTTGATCGCAAAATTATTGTAGAAGAAAATATTGTAGGTCGTGAAGTAGAAGTTGGGGTACTAGGTAATGATGAGCCGAAATGTTCAGTTGTAGGTGAAATCGTTCCGAAAAAGGACTTCTATGATTATAAGTCGAAATATATCGATGGTGATACGGCGCTAATTATTCCAGCTGAAATGACAGAAGAAGAATCTAATGTAATTAAGCGTGATGCAATTATTGCATTCCAATCATTAGACGGTGCAGGTTTAACGCGAGCTGATTTCTTCTTAACGAAAGATGGAGAAGTGTATATTAACGAAGTAAACACAATGCCAGGATTTACACCGTTCAGTATGTTCCCTCTATTATGGCAACATACTGGGTTACCGTATCCAGAATTAATCGAAGAGCTAATTCGTTTAGCGATTGAACGTCACGAAGAAAAACAAAAAATTAAATATACAATCTAACAAAAAAGGAGGAAGCACTATTCGTAGGAATAGTGCTTCCTCTATGTAAGGAGCGTTTCTATATGATAAAGCGAATGTTAAAGCAAGTGGAACAGATGGTAAATGGTACTGGATTAGCAGAGCAATATGAGGGAATTACTATTCAAGGCGTGTCTATTGATACAAGAAAAATTGAAAAAGGAAACTTGTATGTTCCGATTCAAGGGGAGCGCTTTGATGGACATGCTTTTGTAGATAAAGCTGTTGAAAATGGAGCTGTGGCTACATTATGGATGAAAGATGTAGCGAATCCACCTGAGAATCTTCCGGTTATTTTTGTGGAAGACACGCTATCCGCATTGCAAATGTTAGCGAAAAACTATCGTGATCAATTGGATGTTAAAGTTGTAGGTGTAACGGGTAGTAACGGTAAAACATCTACGAAAGATATTGTAACAAGTCTTCTTGCGACTAAATTCAAAGTGCAAAAAACAGAAGGGAACTTCAATAACCATATCGGATTACCTCTTACCATTTTAAACTTAGAAGAAACTACAGAAGTAGCAGTATTAGAGATGGGTATGTCAAGCCGAGGCGAAATTGAATTCTTATCTAAGTTAGCTCGTCCTAATGCAGCTATCATTACGAATATTGGTGAGGCACATTTAATGGATTTAGGATCTCGTGAGGCAATTGCTGAAGCGAAATTAGAAATTGTTACAGGGTTACAAGAAGGTGGCGTGTTCGTATATAACGGAGATGAGCCTTTATTAACGAATCGTGTTCCTGAAATGAATTTAGCAACAGAAACGGTTACGTTTGGTGATGCAAGAGCAAACGATTATTATCCAACGACTGTAACATTACAAGCAACTGGGACACATTTCAAAATGAATAGAGATGAAAATATTTCATTCTACTTACCGGTGTTAGGAAAACATAATGTGTATAATACACTTGCTTCAATGGCAATTGCGAAACATTTTGGTGTAACGTGGGAAGAGATGAAAGAAGGTTTAGTAACACTTCAAATGACGGGCATGCGTATGGAAATTGTGAAAACAAATAGTGGTTTAACAATTATCAACGATGCTTATAATGCAAGTCCGACGGCTATGGAAGCAGCATTCCATTTAATGAATGGTTTAGATGGTTTTGCTAAAAAAATCGTTGTGCTCGGTGATATGTTAGAACTTGGAGATCAAGAAGTACAGTTCCATTATGAGGTAGGAAAATTAATCGATCCAGCAAAAATCTCGCATGTATTCACATACGGTAGATTAGGGGCTCAAATTGCTGAAGGAGCGAAAATTAATTTCCCTAATGAACGTGTAAAGGCGTATGATAATAAAGAAGAGTTAGTAAAAGATTTACAAGCAGTAGTCGATGTGAAAGATGTTGTATTAATAAAAGCATCTCGCGGTATGAAATTAGAAGAAGTAATTACGATGTTGAAATAATTGGTGTATATAAATAGGGATGATAGTTACGAAAATAGAAGAAACTTATAATAAGCGCTTACAGTAAATATAAAAAAATAAAAGTGAAGAAAAAAACTCTGAATATGAAAATAAGGTAACAGTTGGGTTTGCTTTTTACACATACAAAACTTATAATTGATAAAGTGTAATAACGTTTAGAAGTATTTTCGTGAAGAATATACGCCCGTTTATATACGTGAGCATTCAGGAAAAGGGCTTTTCCGCAAATTCGGAAAACGCCTTTTTTTAAATGATAAGTATAGGATAGAAAAGGAGAAGTAACATTGACAACATTTCGAGAATTAGGATTAAGTGATTCTTTACTGCAATCTGTTGAAAGTATGGGCTTTGAAGAGGCTACACCAATTCAAGCTGAAACAATTCCACATGCATTGCAAGGTAAAGATATTATTGGGCAAGCGCAAACAGGTACAGGGAAAACAGCAGCATTCGGATTACCACTATTAGATAAAGTGGATACACATAAAGAATCGGTTCAAGGTATTGTTATCGCGCCAACGCGTGAATTAGCAATTCAAGTTGGAGAAGAATTATACAAAATTGGTAAGCATAAACGTGTTCGCATTTTACCAATTTATGGTGGTCAAGATATTAACCGCCAAATTCGTGCTCTAAAAAAACACCCACACATTATTGTTGGTACGCCGGGTCGTATTTTAGATCATATTAACCGTAAAACACTTCGTCTGCAAAACGTAGAGACAGTTGTTCTTGACGAAGCGGATGAAATGTTAAACATGGGCTTCATTGAAGACATTGAAGCAATTTTAACAGATGTGCCAGAAACACATCAAACATTACTATTCTCAGCGACAATGCCGGATCCAATCCGCCGTATTGCTGAGCGTTTCATGACTGAGCCTCAACACATTAAAGTAAAAGCAAAAGAAGTAACAATGCCAAACATTCAGCAGTTCTATTTAGAAGTGCAAGAAAAGAAAAAGTTTGACGTGTTAACACGCTTATTAGATATTCAATCTCCAGAGCTTGCAATCGTATTCGGTCGTACAAAGCGTCGTGTTGATGAATTATCAGAAGCATTAAACTTACGTGGTTATGCTGCAGAAGGTATTCACGGTGATTTAACTCAGGCGAAACGTATGTCTGTATTACGTAAATTTAAAGAAGGTTCTATTGAAGTTCTTGTTGCAACAGACGTTGCTGCACGTGGTCTTGATATTTCAGGCGTAACGCACGTATATAACTTCGATATTCCACAAGATCCAGAATCATACGTTCACCGTATCGGTCGTACTGGTCGTGCAGGTAAAAAAGGTATTGCAATGCTATTTGTAACACCACGTGAATCGGGACAATTAAAAAATATCGAGCGTACAACAAAACGTAAAATGGACCGTATGGATGCACCGACACTTGACGAGGCATTAGAAGGTCAACAACGTTTAATCGCTGAAAAGCTTCAAAGCACAATTGAAAATGAAAACTTAGCATACTACAAGCGTATTGCAGAAGAAATGTTAGAAGAAAATGACTCTGTAACAGTAGTAGCTGCTGCTTTAAAAATGATGACTAAAGAGCCGGATACAACTCCGATCGCTTTAACATCAGAACCACCTGTTGTTTCAAGAGGCGGCGGTTCTAAAAAACGCGGCGGTAACGGAGGCGGATACCGTGATGGTAACCGTAATCGTAGTCGTGATGCACGCGGCGGTGGCGATGGACGTAATCGTGACCGTAACCGTGATGGACGTAATCGTGACGGAAACCGTGATCGCAATCGTGATGGTGGTAGTCGTGGTCGTAGAGGTGAAGGCCAAGGTCGCCCTGGTTCTTCAAATGGACGCGGCGAAAGAAAACATCATAGCCGTCCACAAGCTTAATAAAAAAAAGAGAATGCCCTTTGCGGGCATTCTCTTTTTTTATTTCTATAATTGTGCATACTACATAATAGTTATGATAGAAAAGGGGCTGTTATATGCTTGTAAGGCTTGGTTACGTTGCGATGAGTGTACATTTGAAGAATGCATCTCCATCTCAAACGATGACGTATGCACAGTTTCAGAAATTAGATGATCGTGCTGCTGCAATTCGTAAACTTGAAAGAATTGCTAATTCCAATTTAGAAAATTGTTTACGTTTATTAAAGCATAATAAAGGGCATGACATATCTTTCTTTCGGCTCAGTTCAAAGCTCATTCCTTTAGCGAATCATGAGGAATTGCTAGAGTGGAACTATATTCGTCCTTTAAAAGAAAATTTAAAAAAACTAGGTGAATATGCAGTTCATATGAATATGAGAATTGATTTCCATCCAGATCATTTTGTTGTACTAAATTCACCTGAGGAGAGTGTTTTTAAACAATCTGTAAAAACATTGCAGATGCACAAAAAATTATTAAAAGGCATGGGGATTGAACATAAGCAACGATGTGTACTGCATGTCGGAGGAGGATATAAAGATAAAGAACTTGCATTAGAGCGCTTTATAGAGAATTGGTCTAATGTCCCAAGGGGTATTCAAGAAATGATTATATTAGAAAATGATGATACAACCTTTACGTTAGAGGAAACATTATATTTAGGAGAAAAATTAGATATTCCCGTCGTATTTGACTTGCATCACCATATGATGAATAATGAGCAAGAAGATTGGTATGAAGATTGGGCACGTGTCGTTCATACGTGGGAAACGTCTTTGTTGCCGGTTAAAATGCATATCTCTAGCCCTAGAGAGGGAAAAGATCCAAGAGCTCATGCAGATTATATTAATGTAGAGGCATTTTTATCTTTTTTAAGAAGGATAAAGGGAAGTGTTCCGCAAATTGATTGTATGATTGAGGCGAAGATGAAGGATGAGTCTTTATTTCAATTAATGAGAGATTTAAGTGAACAAGTAGATGTAGAAATTATCGATGGTGCAAGCTTTTATATTAAATAAGCTTTGCACCATCGTTTTTTTTGGTTAAAAAAGGGGTTAAAATGCCACCGGTTATTAAACCTGTTAAATGACTGATCGGATTGGCAGAAGGGTTAAAGAAAGTAAATAGTAGTAATAGAAGAATCATAATTGAGAAAATGGCAATTTCTTTTGGTTTTGAAGAGCGGTATCGATTGTACAATAAAAATAACTGTGCACCTAATAGTCCGAAAATACCACCTGATGCACCTGCGTGAATATATTCAAGCGGCATAATAATATAAGAAGAAATATTTCCAGAAATTCCAGAGAGAAAAAATAGAATAAAAAAAGAAAAGTGTCCGAGTTGCTTTTCGATAGAAGAACCAAGAGCGAACAAAAAAATACTATTAGAAAGAAAATGTTGTAAGTCTACGTGTACGAGAAGAGAAGTTATGACACGCCACCATTCTCCTTTAGCGATATATTCATTAGAGGCTGCCAGTGGTAAGAGAAAAAAGTCGCCTAATATCATCATGACTAAATGAATAAGAAGTAAGGTAAGAATAGTCGGTTGTAAAGAAATATGAGTGGATCTTATTAGCATACGGTTACTTTCACCCCTTTTGCATCAGAAAGATTCTCTGTTATTCTTATCAATATGAAAGAAGAAAGTTAAATAGAAGAAGGGGATTTCGAAATGATTATAGGGATTGGTATCGATATTATTGAATTAAATCGTATTGAAAAAATGCTAGATGGAAAGCTTAAATTTATGGAACGTATTTTAACGGAAAATGAACGTAATGTTGCTATGGAGCTGAAAGGAAGTCGTCTTACAGAGTTTGTAGCTGGAAGGTTTGCAGCGAAAGAGGCGTATTCAAAAGCTGTAGGTACTGGTATCGGAAAAGAAGTGAGTTTTTTAGATATTGAAGTGAAAAATGATGAAAGAGGTAAGCCAATTCTGATTACAAGTACAGAGTATATTGTTCATTTATCAATTAGTCATAGTAAGGAATTTGCTGTTGCTCAAGTTGTTTTAGAAAGCTCGTCACGCTAGTCTGCATATTTTATATCTTTGTCTCATATATTTGAGGTAGCGATAAGGAAGGTACATCTTCCATTCATTTATAGGGGCAAAGGGGCTGAATTGATGAAAAGGCGTCTGTTTTTAGTTCTTGTCGGTT
This sequence comes from Bacillus sp. ISO11, assembly GCF_003458115.1. Classification (NCBI taxonomy): domain Bacteria; kingdom Bacillati; phylum Bacillota; class Bacilli; order Caryophanales; family Bacillaceae; genus Bacillus; species Bacillus sp. ISO11. Next base: position 81,423 of record NZ_QXCO01000024.1, read on the forward strand.
TGTTGACCGTTTTTGTGTTGGCGGGTTGTATGGAAAAGAAGCAAGATGATGTCGTGAGAGATTTAGAATCAAAAGTAAAAGGGATGAAAAGTTATCAAGCTGAGGCAAAATTATCTATTAAAACAGGCAATGAGCCTCAAGAATATAACGTAGAGATTTGGCATAAGGAACCGTCTTTTTATCGTGTGAATTTAAAAAATGCAAAAAAAGATCAGAGCCAAATTATTTTGAGAAATGAAGAAGGTGTATTTGTATTAACGCCAGCACTTAATAAGAGCTTCCGTTTTCAAAGTGATTGGCCGCAAAATAGTAGCCAGGCTTATTTATATGAATCACTTGTAAGAGATATTTTGCAGGACAAGAAAAACCTTACTTTTGAGAAAACAGATAAGTATTATATTTTTAAAACAAAAACAAACTATCAACATCAAAATATGTTGCCGAGACAAGAGATTACATTGAATAAGAGCGACTTGACTCCAGTTTCAGTGAAGTTAATGGATAATGATCAAAATGTTCTTGTGAAAGTAGATTTCTCTAAAGTGAAATTCGATGCGAAATTTGATAAAGGTGCATTTGATACGAAACAAAATATGTCTAGAGCACAGGTAGATGTTCAAACAACAGCGAAAGAAGACAAACCGTTTGCTATTTTGTATCCACTTGATACACCACAAGGTATGACTCTGAAAGATGAAAAAGAGTTGAAGACAGACAGTGGCAAGCGTGCGATACTCACATACACTGGAAATAAGAAATCCTTTACTTTAATACAAGAAAAGGCAAAAGTTGCAGAGGCATCATCAGCGGTAAGTGTAAGTGGAGAACCAGTTGATCTTGGGTTTACGATTGGTGCATTGACGAAAGACTCTGTAACGTGGTCGCATAACGGAGTAGAATATATGCTCGTGTCTAAAGGTTTAGAGCCGAAGGAGCTGTTAATGGTTGCTCGTTCAGTTACAGCGAAGCAGGTGAAGTAAACTTCTTAGACGTGGTGATATATGTGCACCACGTCTTTTCTTAGTTTGAAGGTGGATTTCATAAAAGAAGCATATAAAAGAATAAGCTTCGCATATCGTGTATAAGGAAGTGTATTTATGGAAGAAGCACCATTTTACCGTGACACTTGGGTGGAAGTGGATTTAGATGCCATTTATAACAACGTTACACATATTAAAGAGTTCATCCCAAGTAATGTAGAGATTTTTGCTGTAGTTAAAGCAAACGCATATGGGCACGATTATGTACCGGTGGCTAAAACGGCATTAGAAGCAGGTGCAACAAGGTTAGCTGTTGCTTTTTTAGATGAAGCTTTAGTGCTTCGGAGGGCTGGTATTACTGAACCGATTTTAGTGTTAGGTCCCTCGCCGCCGCGTGATGTAAATGTAGCTGCTGAAAATGATGTAGCGCTAACTGTTTTTCAAAAAGAATGGGTGGAAGAAGCAATTAAACTTTGGGATGGTTCATCTGTAATGAAATTCCATATTAACTTTGATAGTGGTATGGGGAGAATTGGAATACGTGAAAGAAAAGAGCTAAAAGAATTTTTAAAGAGTTTAGAGGGTGCACCGTTTTTAGAGTTAGAAGGAGTATACACGCATTTTGCAACGGCAGATGAGGTTGAGACTTCGTATTTTGATAAGCAATATAACACGTTCTTGGAGCAGTTAAGTTGGTTGAAAGAATTCGGAGTGGATCCTAAGTTTGTTCATACAGCTAATAGTGCTGCGACGTTACGTTTTCAAGGGATTACATTTAATGCAGTGCGAATTGGGATTGCAATGTATGGATTATCTCCTTCTGTAGAAATACGTCCTTTTTTACCATTTGAATTAGAACCGGCGCTATCACTTCATACGAAAGTTGCTCATATTAAACAGGTAATTAAAGGTGATGGAATTAGTTATAACGTCACCTATCGAACGAAAACTGAAGAATGGATTGCGACTGTAGCGATTGGCTATGCAGATGGGTGGCTTAGAAGGTTACAAGGATTTGAAGTGCTTATAAATGGTAAAAGGGTACCGATTGTAGGGCGAGTAACAATGGATCAGTTCATGATTCATCTTCCTTGTGAAGTGCCACTTGGTACGAAAGTTACGCTTATTGGAAGGCAAGGAGATGAGTATATTAGCGCTACAGAGGTTGCGGAATACTCAGGGACTATTAATTATGAAATTATTGCAACGATCAGTTTCCGTGTGCCAAGAATATTTATACGGAATGGTAAGGTTGTAGAGATAATTAATTACTTGAACAATATATAGAAGGTAGTATGATTGCTTCTTGTCATTGGAGTGACTGTTCATTGCTGGATAATAAGCTCTTTTTGATGAGAAGCTTTTTACTTATAATCATTTTTTATATAAGTTGCACGTAAGTTTTGAAGAGGAGTTCTATTGTTTTTAGTTAGTTATGAGATAAAAAATTTAAGAAGATGAATGTTTTGTTTGTGAATTGGAAAACATAAGCAAGGAATAAGGAAGTCTTTGCAACAGGCTCCATACAATGGTATTATTACAATAGGTGTCATATATATATTTGGGTGTGTAGTTGACGGTGGAGGTGTATTTTTGTGTCCGAATCAAGTGTAACTACTGAAATCGTGGTTCGGTTGCCAAAGCAAATGGTAACGGAATTGGACGGAATTGGAAAACAAGAGAATAAGAATCGCCATGAACTAATTTGCCAGGCAACACAATTGTTATTGCGTCAACATAAGACGAAGAAACGCTACCAACATGAATCAATGCGACGTGGGTACATTGAAATGGGAAAAATTAATCTTGGTATTGCATCTGAAGCTTTCTTAGCAGAGTATGAAGCAGCTCATACAGTAGAACGCTTAGTTAGCGGGGGGTAATATTTTGATTGTAAAACGCGGCGACGTGTATTTTGCAGACCTTTCCCCAGTTGTTGGTTCTGAGCAAGGAGGCGTTCGTCCGGTTCTTGTCATTCAAAATGACATCGGAAATCGTTTTAGTCCAACGGTGATTGTAGCGGCTATTACTGCACAGATTCAAAAAGCGAAATTACCCACTCATGTGGAAATTGATGCGAAAAAGTATGGTTTTGAGAGAGATTCTGTTATTTTACTTGAGCAGATTCGAACAATCGATAAGCAACGCTTAACGGACAAAATCACTCATTTGGATGAAGTGATGATGAGTCGTGTAGATGAAGCGTTACAAATTAGTTTAGGACTAATAGATTTTTAAATCGGCAGTTTAAGTTGCTCTCTTTGAAGGGCAACTTTTTTTATTATAGAGGAGGTTACGGTTGTATATGGAAATGGTAGATAATCGACAAGCGTTAATGAAAATGTTAGTGAAAGAATTAGGCTTTACCGAAAAGCAAGTTCGTCATGTTATTCAATTAACAGAAGAAGGTAACACAGTTCCATTTATTGCTCGTTACCGAAAAGAATGGACAGGCTCTTTAGATGAGGTGCAAATTCGTACGATTTTAGAGAGATGGCAATATATGATGCAACTTGAAGATAGGAAGGAAGAAGTTCTTCGTCTTATTGATGAGAAGGGGAAACTGACAGAAGAGCTGCGACAGCAAATTGTTAAAGCTACAAAGTTGCAAGAAGTAGAAGATCTATATCGTCCATATAAAGAGAAAAGAAGAACGAAAGCGACAATCGCTAAAGAAAAAGGATTAGAACCATTAGCTGAATGGTTATTGTTATATAAGAAAGAAGATCCGGCTAAAAAGGCAGTGGAATTTATTAATGTAGAGAAAGAAGTGCAATCTGCAGAAGAAGCTTTACAAGGTGCACAAGACATTATTGCAGAAATGGTTTCAGATGAAGCTGCGTATCGTAGTTGGATTCGAAATGTTACTTTTAGAAAAGGTGTTATGTCTTCGTCCGTGAAAGATGAAGAAAAAGATGAAAAGAATATATATGAAATGTATTACAGTTATGAAGAACCATTGCAAAAAGTAGTACCACATCGTGTATTAGCAATGAATCGTGGCGAGAAAGAAGATATATTGAGAGTTGCTGTTGTTCCGCCAGTAGATGAGATAGTAACTTTCTTAAATAAGAAAGTAATTCGTGATAACGATTCGAAAAGTGCACATTATGTACAATTAGCGATTGAAGATGGTTATAAACGATTAATTCAATCTTCAATCGAAAGAGAAATTCGTAAAGAATTAACAGAAACAGCTGAAGAACAAGCGATACATATTTTCTCTGAGAACTTACGTAACTTATTATTACAACCTCCGATGAAAGGGAAAGTCGTGCTAGCGGTAGATCCGGCATATAGAACTGGTTGTAAATTGTCTGTAGTAGATGATACGGGGAAAGTACTACATATCGATGTTATTTATCCGCATCCACCTGTTCGTAAATATGATGATGCAAAAACGAAAGTTCTTTCTATTATAGATAAATATCAAGTTGAAATGATTGCAATTGGTAATGGGACAGCATCTAGAGAAACAGAAGAGTTTATAGTAGATGTATTACAAAGTGTGAACCGAGATGTCTTTTATATTATTGTAAATGAAGCGGGTGCTAGTGTATATTCAGCCTCTGATTTAGCTCGTGAGGAATTCCCAAATTTACAAGTTGAAGAGAGAAGTGCCGTTTCTATTGGAAGACGTCTGCAAGATCCACTTGCTGAACTTGTGAAAATTGATCCTAAATCAGTTGGGGTTGGACAATACCAACATGATGTATCTCAAAAGAGACTGAATGAGTCATTAACATTTGTAGTAGAAACAGCTGTTAACCAAGTTGGGGTTAATGTAAATACGGCTTCGGTTGCATTGTTACAATATGTTTCAGGTTTATCGAAAACTGTTGCGAAAAATATTGTGGCAAAGAGAGAAGAAGATGGGAAATTCACGAAGCGCACGGAATTAAAGAAAATCCCGCGTTTAGGTGCAAAGACGTATGAACAATGTATAGGTTTCTTACGTATACTAGAAGGAGCGAATCCATTAGATCGAACAGGTATTCATCCAGAGCAATATAAAAATGTTGAATTGTTATTGAAGAGTCTAGGGTTATCGATAGATGACGTAGGACAACCGCAATTACAAAAGAGATTGGAAGAAGTAGAGATTTCTAAGTTATCTCAAGAAACAGGAGTTGGGGAGCCGACGTTAGTTGATATTATAGATGCGCTTATTAGTCCAGAAAGAGATATGAGGGATGAGTTGCCTAAACCACTTCTGAAAAAAGGGATTTTGAAATTAGAAGATTTAAAACGTGGTATGGAACTAGAAGGAACAGTTCGTAACGTTGTTGATTTTGGTGCTTTTGTTGATGTTGGCGTAAAGCAAGATGGTTTAGTACATATTTCTAAACTTAGCAAACAGTTTGTAAAGCATCCGTTAGATGTTGTATCAGTAGGGCAAATTGTAAAAGTATGGGTAGATGATATTGATACAAAAAAAGGACGCGTTGCACTATCTATGTTGCCGATTGAATAGTAAGAGAAGAGAGCAGACGAAACTGCTCTTTTTTTATGGAATAAAAAGTGTAATGGATTATGAGCTTTGATGTATTTTGCTATAATAAAACCAGCATTCATTTAATAATTTAATTTGATACCGGTTTTTTTCGAAATATGCACGTTGCATTTGTTTTTTTAGCCACGTAGGCATAGGAATCCCTCCTTGTTTAATCCTGCTCTCAAAAATCTAAAATGCTATTGATGAGAGGTTGGTGAGTGGATTTCTATTCATGTTTTGTTTTTAGAAACCACGTTTCTTACATGAGGATGGGTATATGTACTATTTAATATATGTATAAGAAGGGAGAAAAGTGTAAAAATATTTTTTTGTTTAGGAGGAATGAGAGTGGATGAGCAAGAAATTCAGCGACTAGTGGAAGAAGTGTCACTACAATACTTTGAGAGGCCGTTCTTACATAAAGCAGTGTTTAATAATAGATTACGTACAACTGGTGGGCGTTATTTATTGAAGAGTCATAATATCGAACTGAATTATCGATATTACGAAGTGTATGGTGAAGAAGAGTTAGTCGGGATTATTAAACATGAGCTTTGTCATTATCACTTACATATTGCAGGAAGAGGGTATAAGCACAGGGACAGGGATTTCCGTGAGTTGTTAAAGAAAGTTGATGCACCACGTTTTTGTAAACAAATGATTAATGAAGAGAAGGAAAAAAAGATTTATAAGTATGAATGTATGGAGTGTTCACTTCAATATGTAAGAAGGCGTCAAATAAATACAAAAAGATATGTCTGTGGAAAGTGTAAAGGGAAACTCAAACCGATATCGAAAACATCTTGACAGTAAAAACGCAATCCAGTATATTATAAACATGTCACGTTTGAACAAGATGTTGTTAAAAACTTCTTGACTTACAGAGAGAATTTTTATAAGATACAAATTGTCTTCATTATTCCGCAGTAGCTCAGTGGTAGAGCTATCGGCTGTTAACCGATCGGTCGTAGGTTCGAGTCCTACCTGCGGAGCCATACAGAGAAGTACCCAAGTGGCTCAAGGGGCTCCCCTGCTAAGGGAGTAGATCGCTAACGCGGTGCGAGGGTTCGAATCCCTTCTTCTCTGCCATACATATTGGCCCGTTGGTCAAGTGGTTAAGACACCGCCCTTTCACGGCGGTAACACGGGTTCGAATCCCGTACGGGTCACCACTTTTGGAGGATTAGCTCAGCTGGGAGAGCACCTGCCTTACAAGCAGGGGGTCGGCGGTTCGATCCCGTCATCCTCCACCATATAATTTTATATGAATAGTATTGTCGCGGGGTGGAGCAGCACGGTAGCTCGTCGGGCTCATAACCCGAAGGTCGCAGGTTCAAATCCTGTCCCCGCAACCAAATGGTCCCGTGGTGTAGTGGTTAACATGCCTGCCTGTCACGCAGGAGATCGCCGGTTCGACCCCGGTCGGGACCGCCATTTTAACTTCTGCTATATAGCAGTTGTTTTTTATTGGACATTATGGTACAATAACATTTGTCTTTGAAAAGAAGATAATTATTTCGATGGGCTATAGCCAAGCGGTAAGGCAACGGACTTTGACTCCGTCATGCGCTGGTTCGAATCCAGCTAGCCCAGCCATTTACGAGCCATTAGCTCAGTTGGTAGAGCATCTGACTTTTAATCAGAGGGTCGAAGGTTCGAGTCCTTCATGGCTCACTTTTGTTTTTTCCGCGCGGTCGTGGCGGAACGGCAGACGCGCTAGGTTGAGGGCCTAGTGGGGGAAACCCCGTGGAGGTTCAAGTCCTCTCGGCCGCATCAAAAAAATCTTAAAAAAGTACTTGCATTTGAAAATGTAGTATGATAAGATAATTGAGTCGCCAAATTACAACGACGAAAAAACATCATGAATAAGCGCCCGTAGCTCAATTGGATAGAGCGTTTGACTACGGATCAAGAGGTTAGGGGTTCGACTCCTCTCGGGCGCGCCAATTACGGGAAGTGGCTCAGCTTGGTAGAGCACCTGGTTTGGGACCAGGGGGTCGCAGGTTCAAATCCTGTCTTCCCGACCACGCGGGTGTAGTTTAGTGGTAAAACAAGAGCCTTCCAAGCTCTGGTCGAGAGTTCGATTCTCTTCACCCGCTTTTAGTTCTTTGAAAACTGAACGAAACAAACAACGTGAAACGTCAATTTTTATTTTAGATGCTAGACAAACTAACTTTATTGGAGAGTTTGATCCTGGCTCAGGATGAACGCTGGCGGCGTGCCTAATACATGCAAGTCGAGCGAA